>CANNRM010000095.1 GCA_947508155.1 Rickettsiales bacterium
AATTATCAAATCAGAACTGATATGCCTCAAACGTTAGTGATGATCTATCGTGCGCTTGGTGTATCACGATCAAAGACTTTCGTACATTTAGCTTAAACGTAGTGTATGAAAAAAACAAAAGCACGTACGTATGGGCCATGCAGCGATATGTAGGATAAAGTCGAGAAGCTCTGCGCCTACATATATCATTACTCCACGCATTATAATAACGCTAGATATCCCCCAAAAGAGGATTCGGTGCTGTATAGAGCGTGCTATTCCAAGATATGAGAATATTATCGAGATAACGAACACATTATCCATGGATAGAGATTTTTCTACTAAATACCCAGAGAAGAACTGCATTCCAGCCTCATGGCCTTGGAAATGCCAAATGGATGTGCCGAACATGCAAGAAATGATGATATATATAAGGGTAGTATATAAGCTTTCAGAAAGCCCTATTTCACGATTGCGTTTATGCAATACACCAAGGTCTAGGATCAATAGAGATACAACTAGAACAAAGAATAATATCCATGGAGCTGTGAGTTGTGGCATAATCCTGCGGATTGACACACTATTCGTGTGCATTATTAGTTAAAGCGCTGGATCCCGGATCAAATCCGGGATGACGTTATTAATAAAACTAAGCTTTCTTAGCTTTATTTGCTGTAGCCATGCATGTGTTGATGTTATGATTAGCATGGTTAGATACTTTCTCAAACACTTCCATAGCAGCCTTAGATGACATATCCATAAGCTCTTTTGTATTAGCAACGGCTTGTTGCATAAAATTTTGAGCGAATTGTTGTTGACGGCTTGCCGCATTTTCAGGGCTGCCAGCAGATGCAATATCCTTCATAGAATTAAACATATGGCTCGCATTATCTTGTACAATCTCAGCACCACGACGCATAATAGCTTGGGCGCTTTCTGATGCTACTTGAGCAGCTTCAGTAAATGCTTCTGAATTACGTTTTACAGAATCAGATATCTGAGACATATCGCATGTAGGCATTGCCTTGAAATGTTTTGTAAAGTTCTCTGGGTTCATAAAATCTTTCATCCCTTCTCCGAACATATTAAAGTTGTTGTTCATAATATTTCCTCAATTGTTAATTACGCATGAAGTGAGGCTAGCATGTTTAATAAATCATTGCAAGTGGTAATGTATATTATGAAGGTAGTTTTTTTGGTGGTGTGTTATTTCTTTTCCCTAGTTTTTGCCATGCGTAAAAACCGTGCAAAGGCAAAAACTACAGAATCAACAAATCCATTATACCCAAACACAAAATAGCGTCTGATAAAAAACGACTTAAAGAAACAGATAAAAAACTCAGCACAAACGCGTAACTTAGAAGGCATACGCTTGTTTTGAATCATATCCCTTGCCTGCTCCGATGAATAGAAGTTAGCCTTAGCAACAAGCTGCTCTAGAGACACGCCAGAATAATGAAATGCCGGATTATATAACTCATGCACAGCTTTTTTGGGATCCACTCCTTTATTGAACCCAACAGCATCTCTTGTAGAAAAAGCAATATTATTCCCAAAACTTATGAAGCTACGATTATAAAGCCTTATAAAGCGGTTACTTGGAGCAAGCCAACGTGGCTTTGTGTCCGATCTATGCATTATAACAAAATTGATGCTATATCCCCGATATTGATCTTCTACTTGGGAAGCGAATATATAAGCAATTTCATTGCGAAGCTGTTCGGATAATTCTTCATCGGCATCAATATTAAGCACCCATTGATTTGTGCACAGTGATTCCGCGAAAGCCTTTTGCTTAGCATATCCTGGCCAGTCGTTATGTACAACTTTTGCACCAAGCTTTTTGGCGATTTTCACTGTATCGTCTGTGCTGCCGCTATCTACTACGATGATTTCTTCGACTATGTCTTTGATGCTGTTTATAGCTTTAGTTATTCGTTGCGCCTCATTTTTGGTGATTATAAAGGCAGAGATTTTTTGTTTTATAGACATGTGTGTATATCATAGTTTAATTGTTATATTGCTACTAAAACCGATTATCCTTACCAAACCCAGTCGGAGGGATCTTGCCACTTGCAGCCCTTTTGCCTTGCCATGGGAGCAGATCCTGTTCTATACGGATCTTCCCATTGGATGCCGTCCATTTCATGCCCTGGCTTGAATCAAACAACTGAATATCACTCAGGCGACCATCTTTGAAACGTTGCAGCATAACACCCTGCCCGCGTTTCATCTCTGGGATTTCTGCTAAATCAAATACGAGAAGCTTTCTATTTGTTCCGACAGTTGCGACCTTGTCACCCTTCACTTCTAAGCAATTCAAAGCCTTTTCGCCAGACACAACATTCAGAATTTGTTTGCCCATTTTTGTCTGAGCGGTTGTTTCCTCGGCATCAACAATGAAACCCTTGCCGGAAGTGCTAGCAACTAGGAACTTCATTCCCGCTTTATAAACATGCATTGCAATGATCTCATCGTCATTTTCAATACTGACCATCATCTTAATTGGCTCACCATCTCCCTTGCCTTTGTAAATATTATCCGCAAGGATGGTGTAAAAACGCCCTGAAGCTGTGAAAATCAAAAGATTATCCGTTGTTTGGCAATGTAGAATCCGCCCTTCTTCATCCCCTTCCTTGTATTTCAATCCGGAAAGATCAACCAAATGGCCCTTCTGCGACCGAATCCAACCCATTTTAGAACAAATAACCGTGATAGGCTCACGCTCAATAAATGCT
Organism: Rickettsiales bacterium; assembly: GCA_947508155.1. Lineage (GTDB taxonomy): Bacteria > Pseudomonadota > Alphaproteobacteria > Rickettsiales > Rickettsiaceae > CANNRM01. The sequence continues at coordinate 2,718 of CANNRM010000095.1, forward strand.
TCAATGTGAATCTCCTGAACTACGCCGCTAGCTTCGACCAAATCAGTTTTACGTTTACCAATTGCAGTTTCTTTGCTGAAACGCTTTTGGATATCTTTCAATTCATTCTTCAGTACTTTCTTCAGCTTATTCTCATCCGATAAAATACCCTCAAGCTCAGCCTTTTCAAGGCTCAATCTATCAAATTCACGCTGGATTTCAATCTCTTCCAACTTGCGTAAGGAACGCAGACGCATATTCAATATCGCTTCTGCTTGCACGTCAGAAAGTCCAAAGCGCTTTATCATAACCGGCTTTGGCTCATCTTCCTCGCGGATGATTTTAATCACCTCATCAAGGTTCAAATAGGCAATTCTAAAACCTTCCAGAATCTCCAATCTATGGATAATTTTATCTAGAATAAACTGCGAACGCCTTGTGATAATTTCCTTTCTATGAGCAATGAATTCCTGCAAGATTTGCTTTAGATTCATAACCTCAGGAATACCGCGGCTCGAAATCACATTCATATTCACATTCACGCGGAATTCCAATGGAGTCTGTTTGAACAAGGATTGCATGATCATTTCAGGAGAACAAGAACGATTCTTCGGTTCGATAATAACGCGTATGTCCTCAGCGGATTCATCGCGAATTCCATCGATTAATGGTAGTTTTTTATCGCGCAAAAGATCTGCAATATGTTCAATCAATTTCGATTTTTGTACCTGATATGGAATTTCGGTAATCACTATCTGATATGTACCATGACCAAGCTCCTCGCGGTTCCAATGTGCTTGCAGCTTCACAGCGCCACGGCCAGTTTCATATATCTGTAGGATTGCTTCTTTAGAAGCCTCCATAATACCACCGGTCGGAAAATCTGGCCCTTGAATAAAGTCGAGAAGTTTTGGTACATCTGCTGTTGGATGGTCCACAAGATGCAAAATAGCATCGCAAAGCTCATCCAAATTATGCGGTGGAATGCTTGTTGCCATACCAACCGCAATACCCTCGGACCCATTAGCTAATAGGTTTGGAAATGCAGCTGGAAAAATAACGGGTTCTTGATCGGAATCATCATAAGTTAGCCTGAAATTTACAGTATCCTTGTTAAGATCTCCCATCAATTCCAGCGCAATAGCTGTAAGACGAGATTCGGTATAACGCATCGCCGCTGCGCCATCACCATCGACAGATCCAAAATTTCCCTGTCCATCGATTAGCGGATAACGGAGAGAAAAATGCTGCGCAAGACGAACTAAGGTTTCATATACTGCCACATCCCCATGAGGATGGTATTTAC
>CANNRM010000096.1 GCA_947508155.1 Rickettsiales bacterium
ATGGGGCGAGTGACCGGTCTTGAACCGGCGACCCTCAGTTCCACAAACTGATGCTCTAACCAACTGAGCTACACTCGCCATCTGAGATGCGGAAAATGTAGCTCAGTTGATGATAAAAGTCAAGCACTTTATTAGATTTCACCATCAGAAAAATTTGCCACGCCGGACGTATCGAGATTATCCCTCTCTATTGCCCCCAACCCATACACTTCCGAATCTTCCAATGTACCGTCATAATATTTAGATAATAACTCTATTACCTTATTCATATCCAAATCTTCTACAGACATACCAGACAAGCCTTCCGTCAACACAGCAAGAAGTTCTCCCACTTGCACATAACCCCAATCAATTGCTTGCTTTAAAATTGGGCAATTAACTAACTTTTCTAACAATGGTTGATATGCTAAATTTTCCTCTGATAAAAAACGAGATAGAACGTTGGATTTATAGAAATTCTCTATCTCTTCTTTCTTTGCAACTGCATCATAACAAAACTCTATATCTTCTTCGTGACACTCTTCAAAACAATCAGGACAATATTCGTCATTACAACCTTCGCTACACTGATCATAATAAAACTCCATATTTATCTGGTCAAAATCAACTTTAAACTCCTTGAAATTTGGCAAATAGCTAATAGATTTTTCAATTGCTTCCACATCCTCTACACGTATCGCAGAACCAGTGAATGCCATTTTCTCTAAATATGGGCAATGCATCATAGCCTCTGCTAAATTTTCAAATGCACTAGTCACAAAACACCCAAAACTTATATTTTTAATATTGTGCATATGAGGTAACCATTTGCATAAAATCTCCATGCCTTCATTACGTAATGAATTATTACCCATCTTTAATTCTTCAAGATTTTGCAAATCTGATAGAACTTTGAACAATTTGCCGTATGCTTTACCAGGAACCCCAATAATATCAAACAAATTACTCTCAATATTTAATACTCTTAATTCAGGCATTCTGCTTAAAACACCGCTTAATACCTCAACAACTTCTTGCGCTTCTCCTATCTCGGTGCAAGCTAAATTCAAAACTTTTAAATTAGGGAGATCATATAAACCTTCTGCTAATTTCAAAAATGCCCCATCCCCCTCGAGGCTTTCCCTCAAATCAAGTACCTCCAAACTTTCAGGAAAACTTTGTGCTAGAGCTTCGGCAGCTGATTCATCAACCCCTCCGGCGCTAGACAAAATCAATGTTTTTAACTGCGTCAATTTACCCAATGCAGGATAGAGCTTAATAATACTTTGCGACCCTAGCTTGCTGTTAGACAAATCTAACACCTTTAAATCAACACAATTCTTTAAAGCGCGTGCAAACCCTTCAACTTCTGCATCGTTAATAGAAACTACTATCTCATTCGCTTGATTTGACTCAATGAATCCTAATAATTCTCGCGTTAACCTCATATTCACCCCCTTATATTTAAAATTCTCTTAGTAATATACACACAATAATCATAAAAGTAAAGTAATATTTACCAAATGCATTGGAAACAAAGTAATATCCTTCCTCAAATTTTCTGCTATTATCAATTGCAAACCACATATCACTTATCATGTCACAAGAACATATCATCAATAATTTCAAGAATATCGCTGTTAAATATAACGAAATCCTCATGACTCTCGCAAATGGCAAGGGTAATAGCGCATATGGCGCTATATTCAGCCAAGAAAAAATGCAACAAATTGCCACAAAAATCCTAGAAAAAGCCCAAGAAAAACCCGAACGCTTCGCAGAATTAAACCTTGAATATGCTCAAAAATTCAATATCTTAATGACCAATACTTTAATGAAATTCATAGGTGAAGATATACCTTCTATTTTTTCGCCAAACAAAGGCGATAAACGCTTCCGCGATGAAGCTTGGAACCAAAATATCTATTTTGACTTTATAAAGCAGTTTTATCTAATGTCGTCCGACCTGATAAAAACACATGTTTCTCATCTCGGCTTTGAACCACAAACACAACGTATTGTAGAATTCCTAGCCAACCAATTTACAAGCGCATTTTGTCCATCGAATTTCGCACTTTCCAACCCGGAAGTATTTAAAGAATCCATGGCTAGCGGTTGGCAAAATATCGTTCAGGGAATGGATAATTTTCTTGAAGACTTGAAGAATTCTGAAGGCATGATGAATATAAACACGACAGACAGAATGTTCTTCAAACTTGGTAAAAACATCGCGGCCACTCCAGGCAAAGTCGTAATGCAAAATGATCTCATGCAGCTTATTGCTTACGAGCCAAAAAAGCAGGTTCATAAAACCCCTATTCTCATTGTGCCACCTTGCATCAATAAATATTATATCCTAGATCTATCGCCAGAAAATTCCTTGGTAAAATGGCTTGTGGACAACGATTTTCAAGTGTTTTTGGTATCATGGGTGAACCCCGATAAGCACCTCGCGGATATGGATATTGAGGATTATGTGAAACAAGGTGTAATCGACACATCCAATTATATTTGTAATGATTTAGGATATGAAAAAATCTCTGCTATGGGATATTGCATAGGTGGCACTCTCCTTAGCATGGGGCTAAGTTATATGGCCGCTAAAAAAATCGATCAGATTGAATCAGCGGCTTTGATGGCTACTTTGCTAGATTTTTCTGACCCAGGAGATATCGGCCTTTTTATCAATGAAGAAACGCTTGCAGCATTTGACGAAGAACTAGATCACAAAGGATATTTCGATGGAAAATATCTCGCTCATAGTTTCAGCTTACTCCGCGCAAATGACTTAATCTGGTCTTTTTTTGTGAATAATTACCTATTGGGTCGCCGGCCTTTGCCTTTTGATATATTATATTGGAATGGCGACCCCACCAACCTGCCCGCCAAAATGTTCCGCTCTTATATGAAGGAATTATATCTAGGTAATAAGCTTGTTACGCCTCGTGGGATAAGCATTTTAGGCGTGCCGATAGATTTAAAAAATATCAATATTCCAACCTTTTTCTTATCATGTCGTGATGATCACATCACTTTATGGAAAGCAACATATAAGGGCATGCAAACAGTCGGTGGGGATAAAACATTTTGTCTTACAACATCAGGCCATGTTGCGGGCATTGTGAACCCTCCTCATAACAGGAAATATTCCTATTATTTTGGCGGGGATATTGCGCATGACGCAGACAAGTTCGTTGAAACATCCGAGGAAACACAAGGATCCTGGTGGCCAAAATGGATGGAATGGTGGACAGATCGTTCTACAGCAGAGAAAGTAACGGAAGCAAAATATGCGAAATGGAAGGCGATTTCTGATGCACCTGGCGAGTATGTGAAAGTGTGTTTGTGAGATGATCAATTCTATCACCAAAGACATGTGGTATAATAGTCACAGGAGTCATTCTCCTTATCCACACCTTGCAGCTGGCTTGGAGCAATATCATCCGCACCAATGCTTTTTCGAAAACATCGCTCAACAGAAACAACCAAGGAATCTGACCACGGTGTCTTGCATTGACACATCATGTCCATAAATGATTCTATCCGCTTGAAGGAATTAAAAATTTCCGCATCCTGAATATTGCCTAACACCATCCGAAATACACTACCTACTGTATCACCGCGCCAGCCTTGAAACTCCTTACCACAGATTGGCAATTCTCGGGCAAATCGCGCATCATCATTATACTCAGCCCTGATCTTAGATAGAATACCGACCATTTTAGGGGAATAGTGATAGGACCTCTGTATATCTTCAGACGTCATCACATGGAATAATTCTTGATTAGAATCCCACATCTCAGATAGCCAATCAAATAACACATGCTCGTGACGAACAAATGTCGATACTAAATATGTATCAGAAGTCATAGCAGCGTATTTTGCGGGATTAGCGAGCTTTAGCGCTTCTAATTTTTGGATGATGCTTTCTTGAGACACAAATGAGTACCATATTGAATTAATTACCCCTCTATAGTGAAGAGATGCGCAGCAAAAG
>CANNRM010000097.1 GCA_947508155.1 Rickettsiales bacterium
CAATAATTATCTTCGCTTTAGCGACAATATGAAATTGACACTTCGTGAAATCACTAACAATTAGAACTGGATCCCTTATCAAGTACGGGATGACGACTTACAAAGGAAACAAAAATGACTTATGTAGTAACAGATGCATGCGTAAAATGCAAATATACAGATTGCGTAGAAATATGCCCAGTAGATTGTTTCTATGAAGGTGAACATATGCTGGTAATTAACCCGGAAGAATGCATTGATTGCGGAGTATGCGTGCCAGAATGCCCTGTTGATGCGATCAAAGCTGAATCTGACGGAGATGATTTGATGATTTGGATCGAACGCGGACATAAATTATCCAAAGTCTGGCCGCAGATTACCGTTAAAAAACCAGCTCCTATTGATGCGGATGATTATAAGGATGAAACTGGCAAATTCGAGAAATACATAGGGGATTAAATGCTAAACAGAATCATACTCACAACACTACTCCTCCTCTCCACATTCGCCCAGGCAGAAAACATGGTGCGCGATTCAGAAATGGAAAACATCATCATAGAAGCCATAAACCCAATAGTTAAAGTCTCTGGCGCTACTGGCAAGATCAATCTTTACTTCATACAATCACCAGAAATCAACGCTTTTACACCAGGTGGAAATGATATTTTCCTATATACTGGCCTCATATCTAAATTCCATGATGTGGACATGATCAAAGGTATTGTAGCCCATGAACTTGGCCATATTGTAGGGCATCATAATGCTCGTATGGAATCCAACGTCTCAAGCCAACAAACAGCCGCATTGGGCGGAGTGGCAATAGGCCTTGCAGCCGCAATTGCATCTGGCAATCCAAGCGCATTGATCGCAGGTGCCGCAGGCGGAGCGGATTATGCAACAACAAACATACTGAAATATTCTAGAGCATTTGAATCCTCAGCTGATCAAGCAGCATTCCAGAGTCTTGAAAAATCCGGCAATAGCGCAATTGGCATGAAGGAAACATTTGATTATTTTATCAAAGAACAACGTGGCGCACAGCTTGATCCTTACAACCTAACGCACCCGCTTAGCAGTGAACGTATGAATGCATTAAATCAGTTCATGTCTCATTCGAAATATAAGCATAGTACTTCTTCAAAGTCGTTAGAGGCGCGTTATGAGAGAATGTCATACAAAATCCTAGCATTCACATCACCCCCTGAAGAAGCATTGCTAGAAGCTAGCAAAGTCAAAAATAATGCTATTGCCCTTTATATGAAAGCAGTAATCTATATGCGCATGGGTAATATGAAACAGGCACTTGTATCAATCAACCCACTTCTTGCAGGAGCCCCTGAGGACCCATATTACAACGAGCTAAAAGGTCAAATATTATTCGAATTTGGAAAACCAGAATCATTAAGTCATTTTGTAAAAGCAAGCAGCTTATTGCCGCATGATGCCTTGATGAAGATGAATGTTGCAGTTGCTGCTCTGAATGTGCATCAGAAGAATCCCGCAAAACTTGGAACTTTTATCCCATATTTAAAATATATACAAAATAAGGAACCGCAAAGCATAGCACCTTATTATTATCTATCGCTTTATTATGAAGCAATGGGACAAGAGGCTTTAAGACAAGTTTATCTGGCAATATATTACGACAAGCAAGGGGATAAGCGCGGAAAAATGATGGCAAAAAGTGCGATGAGGATATTGACCAAGGATACGCCTGAATGGTACTGGGCGCAGGATATTGCTGAGAGGGAGAAGGAGTAGGTATTACATCTCCCACAACGCAGCCATTGGCATAGCTATCATGTTATCCGCAAAATGTATAATCTGATCACCCATATACAGCACGACTCCCCTATGAAACTTCTCACCAGAGGCTGCAGCCAAAACTTTTAACCCCTTAAAATCCAAGATGGATACATTAGAGCTTGTCTTTACTTCTATCCCAACTATTGTACCATTACCTGATTCCATAACAAAATCAACCTCCGCTCCTGCATGGGTTCTGAAATGATAAAAACTTACGGATATATCACTCCAAGTACCTTGCTTCATGAGCTCCATAACCACGAAATTTTCTACTATTCTACCAATAAAATGAGGTTTTTGCATCATGGCATCAACATCAGCTTGATACAAATGACATAAAATCCCAGTATCATTAAAATGTATTTTAGGGGTTTTAACGACTCTCTTTTCTAAATTAGTGAACCATGCAGGAAGTATGATAATTAGGTACATAGATTGCAACAATGCCATATATCTCCTCAATGTAGTAAGTGGAATACCCGTAGACACCGCAACATCCGCAAAATTAATTAAATTACTCGCGCGATTAGCAAGTATCTGCAATAGATTTGGTATATGTGTTATATGATCTATGTTGGCTAAATCTTGCATATCTTTTTGCAAAATTGTAGTTATGTATGAATTAAACCACTCATCTCTACGCTTCGCAGAAGATCTTTGAATAACTTCTGGAAAGCCTCCAAATGACATCATTTCAGCAAGCTCATAAAATGTCAGATTAGAATTTATGTTCGAAAGCTTAGATTTAGAAAAAATAACATCTATAAATCTTTCTTTTCTTCCTCGTATCTCGCCTTGCGACAATGGCCACAAAGTATGAACTTCCATCCTTCCAGCCAAAGAATCAGCAACAGTTGGTAATGTTAAAATATTAGCAGATCCTGTAAGAATAAAACGCCCGGGCACGCGATCTTCATCTACAATTTTTTTAATAGATAACATCACATCTCCTGCGCGCTGTACTTCATCTATCACAGAACCTATTGGTAAATTTTCTAGCATCATAATAGGATCGTTTTTAAAAGCTGATAGAACAGTTGGATCATCTAAAGTTATATAATGTTGTCCTAGCATTTTTGCGATAGTGGATTTGCCACATTGACGAGGTCCTCCGATAAAAACCACAGGCGTATCAGTCATTGCGGCTGATAAGGCAGATGTTACATTTCTTTGATACATAGATTTCCTCTCGATTTTTATACATCTTGTGGTCGAATATCGTCCACTCAATGGTCGAATATCGTCCACTCAATGGTCGAATATCGTCCACTCAATGGTCGAATATCGTCCATCCAGCAATCAATATTACATCTCCAAAATACTTTTGTCAATAAGAAGAAGGTTAACGCCCAACATACTTCCAATGCTTGACTTTTCCTACGAATCTCATATAATACCATGTCCCAAATTAAATTGCGCAGATGAATTTTGAGTGGCGAGCTCCCGCAGCGTATACTTAATACGTGAGGACATCGAGACCATGAAAAAATTCTTTTGCGCGGTTAATTTCGAACAATAGTATAATACACTCTCCCAAACAAACCGTATAAAATGACAAAAACATACCCCAATTTCTCATTCACAATCACTCACAAAGCAGCATCCAGCGGGAAAGCTCGCTGTGGCACTCTTTCAACTCCACATGGTGATGTACAAACCCCAGCATTTATATTCTGCGGCACAAAGGCTGCGATTAAAGGGCTCGACCCTCAACAAATGCGTGATTTAGGTACACAAATCATACTTTCAAACACATATCATTTGATGCTACAACCAGGACCAGATCTGGTGAAAAAAATGGGCGGGTTACAAGAATTTACAGGTTGGCGCGGCCCAATGCTTACTGATTCTGGGGGTTATCAAATCTTTAGTCTAGGTCATGGATCGATTTCGGCCGAGCTGAAAGGTAAACGACTTAGCGCTGATAGAAAAACTTTGCTTGGGATTACCGAAGAAGGCGCGCGTTTTAAATCTTACATCAATGGAGATATTGAATTTTTAACCCCAGAACGCGCAATGGACATACAAAAAGGCCTTGGGCCTGATCTTGTGGTGACATTGGATGAATGCACACCTTTTCATGCCAGCAAAGAATATACAGAAAATTCATTAGAGATGACTCATCGCTGGGAAGCAAGATGCCTAAAACGTTTCAAAGAAACAAATGATGGC
>CANNRM010000098.1 GCA_947508155.1 Rickettsiales bacterium
AGTTTTTGCTAAAATAGCGTCTGTATCTGGCAAAGCAAATGCATGTTCTGCCACAGCAACTTTTACGCGGTCTGCAATATTTAACACAGACTCTTCAGAAATATCATATATTATTGTAGCAAATTCTTCCCCGCCATAGCGCGCTATAGTATCTTCCGCCCTCACATTCTCTACTATAATAGATGATACAACTTTAATTACATGATCACCAAATACGTGACCATATGTATCATTTACTTCCTTAAAATAATCCACATCGATCATCATTAAATAAAGATTTTTTTCTTCAATATCAGCCTTAGTAACACTACGCAACAAATGGCTGTCAAAATAACGCCTATTATATAACCCAGAGAGCCCATCTCTAATGGCTAAATTCATCCCACTCTCTAAATCCTTACGTAATGCATCTTGATAATATTTCTTGCGAAGCTGCGTTTTTACCCTCGCAAGCAATTCACTCTGTTCTATAGGAACAGTCAGATAATCGCTCGCCCCCATATCCAAAGCTCTGTTAATCATCGTCATATCATCACCATCTGTCAGCATCATTATAGAGGAATAACCTATATGCTCATCCAACTTTAATGAAGCCAAAAGCCTTAATGGATCCTGTTGATCAAGCTGACAACTAATTATCGTAGCATCTGGAACAAATCCATAAGTAAGTAATTTATGTACCATAGTAGCATCCGATACACTACGAATATTTTGTGTTAGCTGAGCGAGGATATTATGAATATGCCTGGTCTCTATCACATCATCATTTATTATGATAATATTGCTACGAGAAAAATCTTGGTACAGATTCACAGTTCTAACACCGAACTCAATATTTGTATCATTACGTAACTTGAGTTCGTCAGTAATATATTTTACACGCACTAATGACTTAATCCGAGCAAATAAAGAAACATCATCAATTGGCTTCGTCAAGAACTCATCAGCCCCAACTTCAAGCCCGCGGACCCTATCTTCTATGTCGGATAAAGCAGTAACGATTACTACCGGAATATGAGTGGTGTCAGGATTAGATTTAATAAGCTTGCATGTTTCAAATCCATCCATTTCTGGCATCATGCAATCTAATAAAACTACATCTATTTTATAACTTTTGAGAATTTCTAGGGCTTGTTTACCACTCGTAGCAGTATACACCACATAATACTCATTCAGAAGCTTAGCCTCCATGAGTCTGATATTTTGATCTATGTCATCTACTACAAGTATATTAGCTGTCATAGGTCACTCAAGATATTTTGCAACTGCATCAAAAAACTGATCAATTGACACTGGCTTTGCAAGATACATATCACAGCCAGATTGCATGATATTAACTTCATCATGCTTCATAGCAAAGGCTGTAACAGCAATTATAGGTATTTTAGAGGTGTTAGCATTGCTTTTGAGAGCTTTTATGATATCTATACCAGATATTCCAGCAAGCTGTATATCCATTAATATGAGATCCGGGTGCTCCGACACAGCAAGGTCAAAAGCATCATGACCCTCCCTAGAAGAAATTACATCGCAATGTTTTATCGTTAAAAGATCCTGAAATAATTTCATATTTAGATCATTATCTTCTACTACTAGAACTCTTTGCATTTTTTGTTCATTATTTGAGTGCATAATCTGAGACTACCTAACTTTTTCAGAAGATTCAAGAGGTATAATACTATAATTTAGTTTATTGCGTGCAATTAGCTTAGATTCGCCATCCTCGGATCTGCAAGTCCTTGTTGCACGACGCGTCATCCCAGAATTTTTCGCAGAAAAATATCAGGGATCCAGCACTTAACTACTATTTTTAACATAATTTATGTCAAAAACTAATGATTTTTATAACTAGACCCCGGGTCAAGCCCGGGTGACGGTACAAACTCCTGAGATCCCCGATCCGGCTTCGCGAGGCTACGCCGAGACCGAGGATGAAGGATCAAGTTAGTGTATACTAAAAAACAAACCTAAACACAGCCCCCTTCTCTCCATCACTCTCAGCCCAAATCTTACCCTTATGCATTTCTAAAACCTTTTTACATAAAGCCAATCCAACACCCCTTCCACCAGATGGCGTACGAGTTTTCGAACTAACAACAAAAGTTCCAAAAATATCGTATAATTCACCAGTAGGTATACCAATCCCTTGATCTGCAATACTAAATTCTACTCCATCCAATCCATTTTTGAGACTAATTACAATCTTGCCTCTAGAACTATAATTAATAGCGTTTACGATCAAATTATCAAATACCGAACTAACGTAATATCTATCGCAAGATGCGACAACATCATCATCTATTTTAGTTATGAATTCCAAAGGCTTTTCATTTAAATACATGCGCTTGCACGCGTCAAGACGCTCCGCTAAAAGCTCACTCAAATCGACTTTGTCAAAATCCAATTCATATGTCAAACTTGAAAGTTTCGATAAATCAATCATGTTATTTACAAAACCAGTCAAACGTTGAGAGCTATCAGCAATATCTTTAAGAGCGTCGCGCCTTTGTTGATCTGTCAAACTATCATAACTGTCATGCAGAACCTGACCGAGAGTGGCAATTCCAGTTATAGGCGTACGAGCCTCATGTTCAAGATTACGCAAAAACTCATATTTCAAATCCAACGCTTTTTGTAATTCTTCATCATGATATTGCAAAGTTTGTTTGAGATGCTCATTTGTTTCCTCTAACACTGCGTCATGATCTTGTTTTGGCTTTAAAAAGCTAATTGAAAGACCGGCAATAGCAAGAAGTATATAGACAATGTTCCATTTCATATCATGCAATTCAATTGCAATATCCTTGCTATCACCCATGTAATGCTGATAGGCAAATAATGCCAAATACATACCCGATAGCATCATAACCAATGTAGTCTTCCACCCCATAAGCAAAGCTATTGTAATGAGATTTAGCATCAAAATTACTACGGCAATTTGTGAAAAATTACTAATTATAACCAAAAAACTACTGATAAATGCAAAACCAATAAAAATTGATACACACCATATAATACCGATATATTTATTACTAAGATAAGAACGCCATAATGTATGAGTGACAAAAATAGTACCCAACAAACATGCCATTCCTTGCAATGCGGTAATCAAATTTAAATGGTCATGATATACATCTTGAGATAATAAAAACACTGTAATACCAGGGCTCAGCATCACAGTAATAGCAAAATAAATATATGTAGAATCAGATTTAGGTAAACGCTTTGAAAAATAAGCCGAAATATCAATATCATGAATATTCATATTAAATAAGCGATGAAAAAACTTTTTAAAACGTTTCATTCTATTGTGGCGCTCACTCCTCAGAGCTTTCAAGTCAGAATCATCTTTGATTCCAACCCACCCGCCTGGCTCACCAAGAATGTAGTGAGATGCTAGCAATGTGATAAGATTCATGATCATTGCTGGGAATATACTATTAATACCTGTATAATCTTGTAAATATAAATTCCATAAGATTGTACACAAAGCTCCCGTTACCATTCCAATTATCACAGCTTTACCACTACTACGAAATCCAAATATTGTTAATATTAAAGGCACCGTAATTATCGGCATGTAAAAACTAGATTGCAGCGCAAATAATACAAATAGATTATGCTTAAACAACACAAGCAATAAAGAGCTAGCACCTAAAAATACAGCAAAAATCCTCGAAAGAACAAGTGGGTTTTTCTTTATTCCAAGCGGTTTACATATATCATGAGCAAAGATAACAGAGCTAGTGTTAATCCATGAATCCGCTGTAGACATTACCATAGCTATTATACCTACGAGAGTAAGCCCCTTTAAACCATTGAAAGAATAATGATCAAGAGTATGTGTGACAATACGATCTGCATCTAAACTCTGATCAACTGATAATACTATCAATCCAATTGCACAACTCAAAAAGAGTACAAAACCAAATCCAATAGCTGCTATCTTA
>CANNRM010000099.1 GCA_947508155.1 Rickettsiales bacterium
ATACATCAATGCAGCAAATTTCGTACATACATCTAGCTGTAATAATGATTGGCTACTTATATCCTCAAGCAGTTCCATAGAAAGATCAACAGGCATGACTTCTGCAAGGATCTCATTTTCTATCATAATACGTAAAGTCTTATGGCAAGTAGGTGATTCTAGGAGCTTTTTCATCTCCATCAACACCCTCTCTGTTGAAAGCTTTATAAGCCCATCTTTAAGAGAAATGCACGCCTTCAGAGATGCCTCATCCATTGTTTTAGCAAATTTATCAGAGAATCTAAAGAAACGCAGAATACGCAAATAATCTTCTTCAATACGTGTAGCAGGATCACGAATGAATACCACACGCCCAGCCATTAGATCATCATATCCACCGGCATAATCGTAAAGCTTCTTCTCAAACGGGCAATAACTCATGGCATTGATTGTAAAATCACGCCTTTTCGCATCTGCCTCAAAATCATCGGTGAATTCAGCATTAGTACGTCTTCCATCACAGTCTTTATCAATGCGAAGAGTTGTGATTTGAGTATTTGCATTGCCCAAGATAGCTGTCACAGTACCATATTTGATACCTGTGGCTTTAACAAAAACACCATGTTTGGTAAGAACATCAGTTACAACATCAGGCTCAAGAGTAGTGATTATATCTATATCGGAATTTTCAAGACCTACGATAGCGTCACGAACTGCACCGCCAACGATGCGTGGCCTTCCAGCTGCATCATGTAAGATGGTGAGAATGAGTTGGATTGGTTCTGGTATGTTGATGTTTAGTTTCATTGAAGAGAACTATATAGCTATATTGTGATCAATTTGCATTCTAAGATTTAATGGATCAAGGTCTACACGACCATCCCATGACACAGTTTTCGAAATAGGATCAATGGCTACTTTTTTAAATTGTTCATAATCTTCCCACAATTCAAACACACCTTTACCTACTAAATGCTTTAACGTCACAACACCCTTAAGACCATCAGCAAAAGTAAGTTGAAGTTTGTAATCTTCTAAAACTTTACATTTAGATATTTTCAGTTCTTTTGACATATAAACTTCCTATCTTAACGGCTTAATATTAGATAAAGGTTCCGATGCAATTGCTTTACTCCAGTTTTCCATTAATTCCGCCTTATGTTCCATAGCCCACTCCACAACTAAACCATATGCCCTAGGTGGTAATTTACCACGTATGATGCGCAAATCTTCAATAGATATCAACGCATCATACTCACCATAATATGCATGAAAATGCGGTGGAGTGTGATCACCAAAATACATATAAATATATATTCCAAAAAATTCGCTAATCCGCGGCATGTAAATCCTTATTCATTTGACATCCCTCATTGTACCATACAAGCACATACATTGTCTATATTTCCTTCGACTTCTGTTTAATATCCTCCACAGCAGGCTGATTATACGGATCAAAACCCAGTCTATCCGCAATAATCCGCACAACTTCAGAATAAGTCCCAATATAATTTCCTACCACAGCATCGTCAATATCATCATAGCATGTATGCACAACATCACGCCCCTTGCTTTTGAGCATAGACTCCACCATGAATGCATGTTCTGTTTGGGCAAGTGAGATTGCTACGTCGTCCGTCTTCGCTAAAGCTACGACGAGACTCCTCGCAATGACGCTGTTATACCTACTCGAAATCACATCATAAAACTTATCATCCGGACCGTCCAAAAACAGCTGTAATTGGCTATGCTCATCCATTGTCCCTTCCGCAATGATAGGCATTATTCCGAACCCATTCTTCCCCAAAGATTCCGATATAATCTGCCGCATCCATAAGAGTAATCCCTGCAGCTGCGCAGAGTAATTTATAATCACCCAATTGCGCTTACCATTCTCAAAATTTTGAAGCCATTTATTTGCAATATCTAAAGCTTTTTGTTTATCTATATCTTGAGCAGCTTTTACGATGCCATCTGCATCTCCAACTATGTCTAAAAAAGGCTTTTCAAGCAATGCGAATCGTCCACTTATCGCATCGGGATATTGAAGCCATTTATGCTCTATATCTTGCGCTATTTTATACATATTTGACGTTATGCCAGACGACATAATGAAGAGGTTTTTATAGTGCTTCATATACTCTAGAAGCAAGTTGGTTTCATGTGTATTGCCGGATTTACTGATAAAGATAATTGCGGTATTTGCATCGATTTTTTCTAGAGTGCTAGCAACTGAGTATGGATCCAATGTATCTAGGAAATAGAATTGTTTTTTATGGATTGCCGAAGCACTTAACAATGCACGAATGTTCAATGACGAAGCCCCGAAGCCGACAATTAGGATTATTTTGTATTTTGAGAACATGTCCTACATTTAACAATTAATTTACTACAGGATAGAGGTGTTACATAAAATTTTCTACAAAAATTATTGACTCCAAAAAAAAGTTGCTATATAAAGCCACTATTAAAACCAAGGATTGCACAATGAAGGTAAATATTCAAATATTAGAAAAATTCAAAAAAGACCTAAATGAATTACGAGAGCGTGATTATGCCGAAGATAAACGCGATGCCGGAATTGCATTAGCTCATAAATACTACACATACCTAAAAGATAACGGCGAGCCATACGGAGCAGCTGCACTACAAGTAGCTACAAACACTGGTTTATTAGGTAAAATTGCAAATATTCATCTTAGAACTCAAGCTGTATTCGATGGCAAAGCAAAAGAAGATTTAGACGAACTACAGACACGTATAGTAATAAGCCTTGCACACGCTGATATGATACAAAGAATCAAACACAATGGAGAATTAACATACGATATTATATCTAAATATCATAAACTAACATTTGAAACATTTGGATTGAGTCATTATGCATGGAGTGGACTTGTTGTAGAAGAGCTATTGGGACCAGGAAAATGGATGATGATACATGACTCAGATCAACGCGAATTTGACAGCATTCTGACGCAGTTGTCCCAATCCACTACCAAATCTACATATGCAATTGATAGAATGCTTAGCTCAATACACCACTCAGTAAAATGTTTAGCTACAGTTGAGCAAGATTATACACCTATTGCAACTGGTTCATCTTCTTTACAGGTCGCAACACGTTATGGCGTCGATATTAGCAGAATAATGCAACAGGAGGATCCACTCTGGAATGCTACTACGGCATCAAGCGACTCTTATATAGCATTAGGACATTCGTATAAGATATTATCAGCCTCTGATCAACCAAGCACTCTAGAAGACACTCCTCAATTAGAACAAGGTGATGAGGACAAAGCTACCACACATGAAGTCACACTTACAACTCTGTGTAAGTTGCTATATCAGCACGAAATAAACGCAGCAAGAGATTTAATAGTTAGCAACACGATCAATATCAATGAAACCTGTTCTAATCATGCAACAGCACTACATGTTGCATCTGAAGAAAATTTAGATGAAATTACACCACTATTGTTACGAGCTGGCGCATTAATCAACGCTACAGATGACTGGGGCTTTACTCCATTGCATCATGCAGCATTCAATGTGGCTTTTGACGTTGCAAGAATCTTGTTAACTGCTGGAGCGAACACTACAATTGGCGATCAAATAGGAAATAGGACTGCTTTACATTACGCTGCAGGCTCTGGATCTTTAAGCATGACAGAGCTATTTGCTCAAAATGGTTTTATTATTGACGCTAAAAACAAAGAAGGGGAAACACCGTTAGATGTTGCAAAAAAAATGGGACACGCAGAAACAGTAAATTTTTTAGCCGGAGAAATGCACTATTTCGCCTTTTCAAAATGGAAGTGCAACACTTGGTGATATTTGAGATATGTACGATCAGGTAGTTTAATGGGACTAAAAGTGGTAGTGATGGAAGGAAAAAAGAATTCTTTTCGGAGCCGCCCCTTACCATGCAATGGGGCGCGCTTCGAA
>CANNRM010000100.1 GCA_947508155.1 Rickettsiales bacterium
CAAAGTCAGATCTTATGAGGGTTTGATGGTGCATGTTTTTGGCAAACTTTCTGCCGCACTCTTTTTGATGTGTGGGAGATTTAGCGCTTAATTGGCATTAAAGGGTTCCAGTGTTATAATACGCGAAATCCTACCAAAAAACGCAGTGCTTTTTATGATATTTTCTTCAATCCATGTTGAAACTGATCCACATAGAATAATCAATAAATTGTGATGTTTTTGGAAATATAAATCCCATGCATTTTTGAGCTTTGGCAAAAAAGTTGGATCTTTTGATCCCATCCATGATATTTCATCAAGTACTATCACGGTTGGAACATCTATAATTTGTTGATTCAAGAATATAAATATCTGATCCCAATCATGCAATAGCATTTGTGGCATATTTAACTGTACACTCAGTTGGTTTGCAAAACTATTCCTCTGAGACTGGGCATCAACACCAGGCTCGGGTGCAATTCCAGAAAAACATAGGAATCTTTTTCCCTTACCAACTTCCTCTGCAAGACGGCTTTTCCCTATCCTACGACGTCCACGAATTACAACAAGGTGCGCCTTAGGTCTCTGTATCATCTCCTCAAGCGCCGCTTGTTGTTCGATTCTACCTATAAATTTCATTATATTACCATTGTTATCGTTTTTACATTATAACTTGTGCGAGATAATTTTGCAACTTTATCTCGCACGAAATACACCTACTGCCTCAAAGTCTTATACAAACGTATATTCATATCATATCTTGAATTTTTCTTATTTTTCTGTATAATATCAAACATAAGAAATAATGGATCTATCATGACAAACCAAATCGCCGTTATCAGTTTTTACTCCTTCGTAAACATTCCAGAGCCTGAAATGCTTATTCCTAGAGCATTGCTTGTTGGCAAAAAAAAGAGCGTACGAGGGACAATTTTGGTTGCGAAAGAAGGTTTCAATGGATCGCTTTCCGGGGACGAAGAATCATGCAATCTTGTAATCGAAACATTACGCGAATTTACTGGCACAGAAGATATCAATATCAAAGTCAATTATTGTGATGTACATCCTTTCCACAAAATGAAGGTAAAACTTAAGCCAGAAATCGTAGCTCTTGGCTTTGGTGATATTGACGTCAACAAACTTAAAGGCGAATATATTGAACCTGAAAATTGGGATGAATTTATTAGTCGTGATGATGTGATTTTAGTTGATACTCGCAATGATTACGAAGTTGAAGTTGGCACTTTTGAGGGCGCGATTAACCCACTTACAGACACATTCAAAGAGCTTCCAAAATGGGTTGAAGAAAATAAACATATGCTTGAAGGCAAGAAGATTGCTATGTGTTGTACTGGTGGCATCAGATGTGAAAAATCCACAGCTTTCATGAAACTGATCGGCTATAAGGATGTATATCATCTAAAGGGTGGTATTTTGCAATATTTAGAGGATACAAAAAACCCTAACGGCAAATGGAAAGGTGATTGCTTCGTATTTGACGATAGACGCGCCGTGGATGATGCCTTAGCTCCTGCAGAGGGACATTGGTTGGTTAGGGAATAATCGACTAATTAGTTCGACACTGTCGAACCAATTGACATGGAGCCATATAATAGAATTACTCCCTATCAAAGACCACACGCAAAGGGATTTTTACGCCTATATGGCAATCCATGAACAATGGAGCGTCAGGGACCTTCGTTCTAAAATCTATAAAATGACTTATGAACGTACTATCGGCACGCAAAAATCTGGTGATAGCGAAAAACAGATGATGCTATTGCTGAAAAACGAAAATAAACTCAATCTTGATTCTATCCTGAAAGATCCTCTGGTTCTGGATTTTCTTCAGCTACCAGCAGATTACACAGAGAATGAACTTGAAGATGCCATCTTAAAGGAAATCGAAAAATTTATCCTAGAGCTTGGCGCTGGCTTCTCATTCGTAGCAAGGCAAAAACGCATGACTATAGATAATGATCACTTCTGGCTGGATCTTTTATTTTATCATAGACGCCTAAAAAGACTCGTGGCAATAGAACTCAAATTAGGTAAATTTAAGGCTGAATATAAAGGGCAAATGGAGCTCTACTTAAATTGGCTCAAAAAATATGAGTGTTTTGACGGCGAGGAAACTCCAATAGGTATAATTCTTTGTACTGAGAAGTCATACCAAGTCCCAAATTAAATTGAACAAATTCAATTTCAGGACGAAGCCTGCGTAAGCCTACACTTAGTAGGTGCGCAAAGGCAAGATCCGCAAAATTGCTTTTGTTCGGTTAATTTCGGACTTGGTATCACGTGCGCAAATAGAGCTCCTAGATATGTCCTCTAGTGGCATACATGTAGCACAATATTGGACAGAATTGCCACCAATTGAAGTATTTGAGCGCAAAGTCCAAGAAATTGTGCTAAGATGCAAAGCGATGTATGAGAATAAACATAATGACTGAAGAAATAAAAAAATTCACCTCTCTAGCAGATAGTTGGTGGGATATAAATGGTCCATTTAAACCATTGCATGAAATAAATCCGACAAGATTAGAATATATCTGCAACCAAATACGCAAACATATTGGCAAAGAAGATATATCTGGCCTTAAAATCCTTGATATAGGCTGCGGTGGTGGTATTGTATCTGTTCCACTCGCGCGGCTTGGAGCGAAAATTACTGGTGTGGATCTTGGAGCAGAAAACATTGAAGTTGCAAAAGAATATGCGAAAACAAAAAAACTTGAAATTGAATATATCAATGCAGATATTTCCACATTAAAAAAACAGTATGATGTGATTTTATGCCTTGAAGTAGTTGAGCATGTGGATGATCTAGAAAATTTTATAGATGATCTATCAAAGCTACTAAAACCAAATGGCATTGTTATTTTATCCACTATCAACCGGACTGCAAAAGGATTCGCACTTGCTATTGCAGCAGCAGAATATATATTGCGCTGGGTTCCAAGAGGCACACATAGTTTTGACAAATTCGTAAAACCATCAGAACTAGCCACTATGTTAGAGACTCACAATATTAATGTTTCGGATGTAACCGGAATGAGTTATAATATATTTAATAAGAAATGGTCTTTGTCAGATGATATAGATGTGAATTACTTTTTAACGGGCAAATTATGAATCTTGCAAATCTCTCTCATATAGGTCATTGCGGTAATTTTATCGTAGAAGAAAATGCTGAAAAAGATAAACCTACTTCTAAGCCAGGTTCTGTAAATTTATACGATGAGATGTTTAGTTATCAAGGAGCATTTTCCGATCTTGACCAAGTTAAAAATATAGAACAAGTCATTTCTTACGATCTGACAGGTTCACATAATATCAAAATGCTCACATTCGGGCTAGATAGTATTTTCAGTGCACAAAAAGCATTTCCGCTTTCGGAGCTAGAATCCCTCAGTATATTCAAATATCTAGATATTTCTGCAGCAATGGGAGGGTTTACTCTGCCTAAGGTGTTAACTATACCATCAGAGAAAGGCCGATAATATCGAGATATGGGTGGATTCTACTTCGTTACTCGTCGTCTCAACTAGTAAGGTAGTTTTCGCTCCTTGCACCTAGTATAATCCAACCCATAACTCGATATTCTACACAACATCATAACTCGAGCATAACAGGAACATGATCAGATGGCTGAATAGATGCACGCATATCTCGCAAATGTTCTATCCTAGAAATATTCTCAGCTAAACCAGGCGTCACCCAAATATGATCCAGCCTACGACCTCTGTTCGACTCATCCCAATTAGGGCTACGATAACTCCACCAGCTATAAAGTTTTTCGTCATGCGAAATAAGCTTACGCGGCGCATCAATAAAACCAAATTCTGTAAGATTACGCATCAATTTCGTGCGCTCAATCGCTGTATGGCTTACAACATTTTTCAGTTGTTTACTAGACCAAACATCATGCTCAAGAG
>CANNRM010000101.1 GCA_947508155.1 Rickettsiales bacterium
AAAGGTGCTTTGTTTGAGAATATGATCGTGATGGAACTGATGAAAAATAGGCTGAACAAAGGCAAAGAAAGTGGGTTGTATTTTTGGCGGGATAATCATGGTCATGAGCTTGATATTTTGATAGAAGATATAGATCTTACGCCTATTGAAGTAAAGGCTGGCAAAACAGTAATTCCAGATTTTTTCAAAGGCATCAATTATTGGAATGGGTTGTCTGGTGGGACTAAAGGATATGTTGTCTATGCTGGTGAGCAAGGACAAAGCAGAGGTGACGTGAAGGTGCTTGGGTGGAATAAGATGGCTAGCATCTAGCAAAGAGGACTCAACATAAAAAAACCGGACCCTTTTACAAGAGCCCGGCTTTTAAATATCACATCTAGATGCAACTTGTTCTTATCTTAGAACAGTTACAGCACGACGGTTTTTACCCCAAACTTCTTCACCTGTACCAAGTACAGCTGGTCTTTCTTTACCATAAGATACTGTTTCGATTTTTGATATTGCAAGACCTTTTGCTTCCAATGCTTTCGCAGCAGCAGCAGCTCTTCTTTCGCCTAGAGCAATGTTGTATTCTCTTGTTCCACGATCATCACAGTGACCTTCAACAGTTACGTTAAGTTTGTCATGTGACTGAAGCCATGTAGCTTGACGAGCAAGTGTTGCGTGAGCTTCTTTTGTAATTGAGCTTCTATCGTAAGCGAAGAAAACTCTATCACCAACATTACGTTCGAAATCTGCAACTAATGCAGCATCAACGCTTGATGACATACCTTTTTTGCTACCAGCACAACCAGATAGAAGTAGAACTGCACAAGATGCAACAGCTAATTTTTTTAACATAATAATTCTCCAATAGATTTGATTTATAAGTACCCCTCACTCTAGACCATATTTTGATCATTTGCAAGTGCCAAAATCGACATACATACTAGTTATTAATCATATAGTGTTATATTATCACTATATTTGCGATAAAAAAGTCACGCAACAAGGCTCCTAGCTATCCTTTTCCTCATACTAGAAGTCTGAATCCCCATCGCTTCTCGATATTTCGCCACAGTCCTACGCGCGATATCAATATTGAACTTCGCCAACCCCTCCGCTATATCATCATCTGAATATATTGAACCTGGATCTTCTGAATCTATCATACTTTTGATAATCTCCTTTACCTTTGTGCTAGAAACATTCACGGCGCTATTCTTGCTCTGAATTTTTGATGTAAAGAAAAACTTCATATCATATATTCCAGTAGGAGTTTGGATATATTTGTTACATGTGGCACGGCTAATAGTGCTTTCATTCATGCCACACACATAGGCTATCTCTGCAAGAGTCATAGGCTTTAAATACATAACGCCTTTTAGGAAAAAATCCTTTTGCTTCTGGCCAATAGCAATAGCCACTTCTTTGATGGTATTAAGCCTCTGAGTTACCGCACGCATAACATTATTTGCACCCATATAATGAGTACTAACAAATTCCTTATCGCTTCCTTCTAGCGAATGGGCTTTAACATCGGAATAATAATTCTTATTCACATTCAGCTTAGGAACAATCTCATCATTAATACGCACTTTAATATCGCCAGCTTCGTCAATGCTCAAAACCACATCAGCAATTCTACTACTCACCCTTTCATACGCAAAACCAGCACACGGCTTGGGATTCAGCAACTTTATCTCTTTAATATATTCCGTAAGCTCATCGCGCTCTAACCTGCAAAGCCTCGCAAGTTTAGAAATATCATGCATGGCTAGCATCTGGAGATTTTCTAATATTATTCTGAAAATATCATTATATTCCCCACATTCCTTCAACTGCAATGTCAAACATTCCTGCAAATTGCGCGCAAAAACACCTGTTGGCTCTATAGTCTGAAGCTTATATAGAACCTCTAATATCTGCTCCTCTGAAATTTTAAGATCCCCACATGCGCGACTCATATCCAGTTCAATATACCCACTATCCTGGAGCAGATTAACAAGATAACTCGCAATAATCCGCTCCATTGGATCCACGACTACCCTACCCACCTGCTCCATCACATGGTCTAATAATGTTTTCTCGTCAGCAATAAGTGACATAGAATCAAAATTCTCATCCGCCTTGCTTACAAGCATATTGTCATAACGCTCTTCCTCATCCTCACTTACTTCCCCCTCTTCCAAAAATGGATTCGTCTCAAGCTCCCGCGTCAGCATCTGAGCAAGCTCAAGCGTAGACATCTGCAATATATTGATGCTCTGACGCAGCGCAAGCGTCAGATTCATCGATTGCTTCATTCCAATATTTAGGCTTTGCGAACACATTATATGCGAATCTCAAAATAATTAACTTTTATACACCCAGCACTTATCGTGCCAAATTTACAACTTGTATTCTATACTAAATACGATAATAATGCATAGCAATATAAATATGAGAACCAGCCATGTCTGCGCCGATATATTACATAAAAAATGGGCATTTAGGTTTCGGAGATAAAACACTCCTTGCCAATGCAGAGCTCTATGTCAAACGCGAAGACCGTATCTGCCTCATCGGGCGCAATGGATGCGGAAAATCCAGCCTCATGAAAGTGATCACCGGGCAATATGAGCTCGATGGCGGAAAATGCTACATGGAACCCGGCATGAAAATAGGCTACCTCCAGCAGGATATCAAAAATACAACGACGGGAACAATTTTAGACTTTGTAATGGCCGGCCTAGAACCAGACGAGCAATATAAGGCTGATATAGTCCTCAATGAACTCCAAATCAGTGGCGATCTTGAAATGCCCAACCTTTCCGGTGGACAATTTCGTAGAGCTTGCCTCGCACGTGCGCTGGTGCAGGAACCCGATATTCTTCTACTGGACGAACCAACCAACCATCTGGATATTGAACTAATCGAATGGCTAGAAGGTTATATCAAAAGCTATCCCGGCGCTGTGATATGCATAAGCCATGACCGCGCTTTCCTGAATAATGTCACGAACAAAATCTGGTGGCTAGATCGTACGAATTTGCGCAAGTCCGAGAAGGGCTTCAAATTCTTCGAGGATTGGCAAGAAACCGTACTTCAAATCGAAGAGGCGGAGCTACTGAAGCTCTCTAAGAAGATGGATACTGAAAATGTATGGCTCAGCCAGGGCGTGACGGCTCGTAGGAAGCGTAATCAGCGCCGCCTTGGGCATTTACGCCATCTTCGCGAGGAACTTCGCTCTAAGCGCACAATGATGAATGCGGCAATGCGCAAGATGGATCCGCTGGAAATGGGCGCGGCGAAGAAAACGACCTTTATTATTGAGATGGAGGATGTGAGTTTTGGCTGGAGACAGTCATCCTCGAGGACGCTCGAAGAGCGGAGCTCGGGGATCTCAGGACATAAGAGCGGACTAACTCACGAGATCCCCGAAAATGCTAGCATTTCCGAGGATGACGCCCGCTTAACAAAACCCATAATTTCCAACTTCTCAATCCGCGTGGAAAAAGGCGAAAAAATCGGCATCATAGGCCCAAATGGCTCTGGGAAATCTACCCTCGTGAAACTCATGGTGGGTGACCTAAAACAAACGGAAGGTAAAATCCGCCGCGGAAATAATCTGGAGATTTCATATTTCGACCAAACCCGCTCGGATCTAAACCCGAATCTCAGTATCAAGAAAACCATGTGTCCAAATGGTGGAGATTATGTTCAACTGCCTGGTGATAAAGAAATGCATGTTGCATCGTATTTGCGGCAATTTATGTTCGACCCAAGAGAGCTTGATACAAAAGTGAGTACGCTTTCAGGTGGCGAGGCGAGCAGGCTGCTGCTGGCGAAAACTCTGACCAAGCCCGGGAATTTGCTCATAATGGATGAACCCACGAACGATCTTTTCCACATCATCTAAGGTTACCGGTGGTTTATCGCCATTGGGCT
>CANNRM010000102.1 GCA_947508155.1 Rickettsiales bacterium
GCATGCCTCGCCACAGGAGATATTGACTTTCATACAAGAAATGTAGGTGTAATAAAAAGCTTAAACGACAAAGGAGAAGAAGTATACACAGCAGCTAAGGTGGACCATGGATGGGCTGGCACTGATATTGCCGGCTTTCAAACAAGTACTCGAGGATTTAGGGATCCTATGGCCCCCAAACCATCCTTTATCAATATATACAATGATTTAGAGGACCGTCACTATACCGATAAGACGAATGGTGATTTACTCATACCATGTGACCCACATAAACTTGCTGAAGCTATAGATGCAATGAATGACCTTTCACCACATTTTGAAACATTAATAGAAAGCAGAACACAGCAATTATATGAAGCTGGCATTATCAATAAAGATACGCGTGACATGTATGACAAAGAATATGTAGCGGCCCTTGCAGCGAGAAGAGAAGGCCTCAAAGAATTTTCTAAAGAATTGAAAGAAAAATACCCAAAAGGAACGGAATATTCAACAGAATGGCTATATAACGAAGCTGAAAGTGAATATATAAAATTAAAAGCATCCGAAGAAAAGTCACTTACTTCAACAAAAGATGTTGGATCAAAAACACCTTATGATAGCATTGAAGCAGGTACGCCTCCACATGGCGCCGTCATAAATCTTAGCGCACCTGCTGCAAACCAAGATAAAACACCATATGATTCACCTATATATGACCAACAAGGCACACCAGAACATGGAGCTGTTACTGCATTGCCTAATAACACCAATCCATTTGACACGCCTAAACAAAGCCCTGTTCGCAGCGTAAAATTTGAAGATTATTATAGCGGCGAAAGCGACACTGACAGCTCTCCTTCTCATTCTAACGCTAGCTCACCCAAACATAGTCCAGCCCCTAACGCTAAAAGTCCTGATTACTACGACTCTACTACAAACTCACCTGCAAGCAACGTTTCTAGCCCGAGGCAACCAAACCATTCTGGTAGCTCTGGCTTATCAGCATCAGATAATAGTTCATCCCCAAGAAGTATTGCAGATTTGAGCCCTGAAGTACGAAAGGAATTAGATAAACTAAAAAACCTAGCTAAGCAGGAACATACTCCAGAGGCAAATACACGCAACGTTACTCCAAAATCAAAATCCAAACCAATTGACGGTCCTTAATTATCTCCACATTCTGTTATCTCACCTGCAGGGAAGCACCAACCACCTGTTATAGGAGGACAACCTCCTTCTTTAGTAAATGACCAAAAAATTTCTAGATCAGAATCCCCGCCACATTTGTCTACTGCATAAAAATCCACAAATATCATTGGATCTTCATCTAATAACAGATGCACAAAATACGGATTAATTCCTAAATTTTGTACAAAATATTTAGGGGACATAGTTTCATCTTGTCCATAATATTTATAATAATCTCTTAAGGCTACAATCGCGTCTGTATTCATACTAATCAATGCTGTCGTAATAGGATTATAACCTAATTCATCTGATAAAAGAGGATCACCCCCATTTCTAATTAAAAATTCTATTACCCCTAAATTACAGCGCGCACATGCTAACAAAAACAATGTAGTATTATATCCATATAATTCTGTATTGATAAAATCCTGCACTAATTTTTTGTCTTGGATAGCATCTACAATTCCCATTGCCGCACTTAAGTTATTATCAAGACATGCATTTACTAGCATATTGCAATATTGCAATTTTTGCTCTGGTAACGCAATATAATTACCGTTATTTATTAATGACATAGTTTTGTTCCTTAAAATCCGTTATGTTTTCGCGTAACATAACACGCGTAAATTCTTATGTCAATTACATTAATGATAATTATATTTTTATTTTTCATAAGACACACCGCTCTATTTAATAATTGAGGTTGGCACATCTTCTCCTTGCAAGATCCTTCATTTTTTAGTAGCTTGATTCATAACAAAACAAAAACACACACAAACATGCCAAAAATTACCATAGACGGAATCGAAACAGAGGTTGAAGCAGGCTTAACTGTTATCCAAGCATGCCAATCTATTGGCGTAGAGATACCGCATTTCTGTTACCATGAACGCTTGGCGATAGCCGGAAATTGCCGCATGTGCCTTGTGGAAGTTGAAAAATCCCCAAAGCCTGTTGCATCATGCGCTATGCCTATTGCTGAAGGGATGGTGGTGCATACAAATACTCCTAAGGTCAAAAAAGCCCGCGAAGGGGTCATGGAATTTCTCCTCATCAACCATCCGCTCGATTGCCCTATTTGCGATCAAGGTGGCGAATGCGACCTGCAAGATCAAGCGTTCAAATATGGTTCTGGTAAAAGCAGATATAACGAAGAAAAACGCGCCGTTGTCGACAAAGATATGGGCCCACTAGTTAAAACCCATATGACACGTTGCATACATTGCATGCGCTGTGTACGTTTTGCAACCGATGTTGCTGGCGTTGAAGAAATAGGCTCATTGGGTCGTGGCGAACATATGGAAGTTACAACTTATTTGGATAAGGCATTAACATCTGAAATGTCCGCTAATATCATAGATTTATGCCCAGTTGGTGCCCTCACCTCAAAACCGACAGCTTTTAAAGCGCGTAGCTGGGAGCTTGTACCTACAAGGTCTGTGGATGTTATGGATGCCGTTGGATCGAACATACAAATAGATGCACGTGGCCTGGAAGTTATACGCGTTATGCCTTTGGAAAATGACGATATAAATGAGGAATGGATCTCCGATAAAACACGTTTTGCTTGCGATGGACTTAAGAACCAACGCTTAGATAAGCCTTACGTAAAAAAAGCTGGAAAATTAGTTCCAGCAACTTGGAATGAGGCTATGGACCGCATAGCAGAAGAAGTTGCCAAGTGTGATGCCAAGGATATAGGGGCTATTGCAGGCACTTTATGCGATGTGGAATCTATGTTTTTGCTAAAAGAAATGATCAACAAACTAGGCTCACACAACCATGATTTTAATCAGTTTGGATATTATTTTGATACAAGCGCGCGTGGGAATTACTTGTTCAATACATCTATTTCAGGCATAGAACAAGCTGATGCATGTTTGTTGATCGGAGCAAATCCTCGCAAGGTAGCACCGGTAC
Source organism: Rickettsiales bacterium (assembly GCA_947508155.1). Taxonomy (GTDB): domain Bacteria; phylum Pseudomonadota; class Alphaproteobacteria; order Rickettsiales; family Rickettsiaceae; genus CANNRM01. The sequence goes on from CANNRM010000102.1 coordinate 3,091, forward strand.
TAAATGCACGAATTGGAAAAATGGCTCGCAAAGGCAAAATGATCGTTGCTCGCGTTGGAACAAAGGATGATCAGACATATCCTATTCAGGAGCTTGGAGATGATATTTCTTCGTTCAAAACTGATCTTTTCAAGAATGCTAAAAACCCAATGATTATAGTTGGCGACGCGGTATTAGTGCGTAAAGATGCAGCTGCTATAATGTCAAAGATTTACGATCTGTGTAAAAAACATAATGTAATCCGCGAAGATTGGAATGGCTTCAATATCTTGCATAATCACGCTGCAACTGTTGGTGCATTGGATATAGGATTTACCAAAACATCGAAGAGTTTATCCGCTAGAGAAATCGCCAAAAAATGTAAGTTTGTATATCTACTCGGCGCTGATGAAATCGATATTTCCGATGATGCATTCGTTGTATATCAAGGCCATCACGGCGATCGTGGCGCTCATAGAGCGGATGTTATTCTTCCTGGTGCTGCTTATACCGAGAAAGATGGTATTTATGTGAATCTAGAAGGCCGTGTGCAATATGGAAGGAAAGCAGTGGGTGCACCTGGAGAGGCTAAGGATGATCGTGAGATTTTGCTTGGACTGATGAAGGCATTGAATTTAAAGACAGAATATGTGAATTTGAGCGGTGTTAGAAAGGCTCTTGCAGAGATTATTCCAGCTATTGGCACGCTTGTTAAATCGGATGTGAAGTTTTGTGCATCGGATGAGAAGATTTCGGATAAACCGCTTGAAACTATTTCTGTGAATTTTTACATGACCGACCCGA
>CANNRM010000103.1 GCA_947508155.1 Rickettsiales bacterium
CTCCTTCGCCAAAGCCTTGCTAATCCCAGGGACTTTGGCGATCTCCTCTACAGACGCAGCCTTAATAGCCTCAAGCGATCCGAAATACCCAAGCAGCGCCTTTTTCCTTGCAGGACCAATATCCGCTATATCATCTAAGCTCGACACTCCCATTGCTCGCGCACGCTTTTTTCTATGAGTCATAATAGCGAATCTATGAGCCTCATCGCGCAGAATTTGCAGATATTTCATCAATGGTTTATTCCTATCGAACGTAAATTCTTCGCCAGATGGCAAATAAAATACCTCGCGTCCAGCATTACGCTCTGGCCCCTTCGCAATTGCCACCACAGGAACATCTATATTCAACTTCGCCATAACATCGATAGCGGTAGAAAGCTGCCCCTTCCCCCCGTCAATAAGCAACAGATCAGGCCTTACACCTTCTCCATTCTTCAGCTTGACAAGCCTGCGCATCAAAACTTCACGAAGCATCGCATAATCATCGCCAATTTTATTCTCGACATTATAATAACGATATTCTTTTTTCTGGAAGCCTTTTTGGGATGCCACAACAAATGCACCTATAGCAGAAGTGCCCATAATATGACTATTATCATATATCTCAATTCTTTCGGGCGAAGTTGGTAGATGGAATGCTGCTGCCATTTCTTCATAAATTTGCTTATTCACACCGTCATTTTTTACCTTCTGTTGCAGGCCTTCGCGCGCGGATGCTTCTGCTCTGGTAAGTAATGATTTTTTTAGACCTTTCATTGGCAATGTAATTTCTGTTTTGGTACCATGTATTTGAGATAATGCTTGGGTTATAAGGTCTTTATCTTCGATATCGTGACTAATGATTATTTCTGCTGGCAATGGCATGGATTGATAGAATGTACTAAGGAAGGAGGAGATAGCGTCTGTAGCGTCATCCTCGGATTCACGAAGTGGATTCGGGGATCTCAGGACTTCATGGGCAACACTCGATTTAGCATCACTCTCGTACGACGAGATCCCCGAATTTGCTTTGCAAATCCGAGGATGACGCCCTCCTCGCAATGACGCTCCTTCCTCGCTATCCGCATAAACCAACTTATGTCCATAAAAATGCCCGCCCCTATAAAACGAAACCGATACGCACACAATCCCAGCCTCTTCCACAGCAGCCACAACATCTATATCGTGCAATAATGCAATATGATTATCCCCTTCCGTTTGAATATAACTAAGGCTCTTGATCTTATCCCTTATCACCGCCGCTTTTTCATAATCCTCTTGGGCACTAGCTTTTTCCATCTGCTTAGCTAAGTTCTTCTGCAGCTGAACATTATTACCCTTTAAAAACTCTAACGCCTCATTCACTGACTCCTTATAACCCTCCACAGATATCTTACCTACACATGGAGCGCTACAACGACCAATCTGGTATTGCAAACAGGGTCTCTTGCGACCAGCAAAATAACTATCGGAACAATTACGCAACTTAAAAGTCTTATGCAAAAAGGTCAGAACCTTATTCACTTCGCCAATATTTGCAAATGGCCCAAAATATTCCGCATCTTTGGTAATCTTGCCACGATATTTAATAAGCTGTGGAAATTCATGATCAAACCGTGCTTTAATATAAGGGAAAGATTTATCATCCTTCAGAAGAACATTATATTTAGGTTGATGTTGTTTGATTAAACGAGATTCTAGAAGCAACGCATCAGCTTCGTTAGAAGTCGTGATATATTCCACCTTCTTTATATTCGTAACAAGATGAATTATTCGCGTAGTAAGGTTATTACTTATATAGTTTTTCAAGCGATTTTTTAAATTTTTCGCTTTTCCAACATATAAAATCTCCCCAGTCACTCCAAACATTTGATATATGCCAGGGGCCTCAGGAGCTGATACTAAAACGCTTTTAAGAATATTATAACCTTCACTCATATAGGAATAATATCACTATTTTCTACATAAAAGCAATCTTTTGAAAAAAATATATAAAGAGCTATTGACTAGTTGAACAGTCGATGTATAATGGTCTCACCTTTAACAAACAAAAACGAGGTTTACTATGAAAGCTTTATTAACAGTTGTAATGGCTCTTGCTGTTGCTCCTTTCTTCGCTAATGCAGAAGAAGCAAAAACAACAGACGCTGCTGCTGCTCCTGCAACAACAGAAGCTGCTGCTCCTGCTGCTGATGCAACAAAAGAAGAAGCAAAAAAAGACGCTAAGTAATTTTTTGATTTCCGATTTTAAAAAGCTCATGGGTCAAACCATGGGCTTTTTTTATATCCCCCTCCCATGTCACCCCCGCGAAGGCGGGGACCCAGTCAATTAGTTTCGCGCTAGCGACACAATAAATAATTATATAAACTAGATCCCCGCCTGCGCGGGGATGACAATCAGGCGTGATACTACTTTTTTACTAATTGTCTAAAATATTCATCGTATGACACAACTCAACAAATCATTCTCCCGACGTATTGGCAAAAGCCTTTCTAGCGTGCAAAAAAATGCCATAGAAAATCTACTGCCTACTTATCTTCTAAATCCAGAATCATTGCCAACAAGAATATTTGTCGCAGAAATTGGCATAGGAATGGGTGAACATTTCATCAATCAAGCAGGATTAAATCCAGACATCATACATATAGGATTTGAACCCTATTTGAACGGCATTGCTAATGCATTGATTCTCGCGCAGAAGGAAGAAATCAGCAATATCAGATTATGGCCAGATGACATGGATTTAGCCTTCAGCAAACTGCCAGATGGTTGCTTAAATACTATATATGTACTATTTCCAGACCCATGGCCTAAAACTAAGCAAAAAAAACGTCGCATCATTTGCGATTCTAGATTGCAGCTATTCTCAAGCAAGCTTTGCAATGAAGGAACTTTGTATTTTGCATCTGATATTGATGATTATGTGGATTCTGTAGAGAAATTACTCAAGGAATCGAAGTATTTTGAACTGATGGATAATCCTAGCAATGTCCCACATAAAGGATATATACAAACTAAATATCATGGCAAAGCAATAGCAGAAGGACGAACAGCTAGATTTTTAGTGGCAAAGAAAAGGTAGTGATGATCGTAACTTTCACCCCACACAGCCGTCACTATATAATATTATTATATTTCACAATCTGTCACCGAGGTACCCCCCCATCGTCACCCCGGGCTTGACCCGGGGCCCAGTCAAATCATCTTGCGTTAGCAACACTTAAAACAGCTATATTTTTTATAAAAAATATAGCTGAAAATGCTATATAAACTGGGCCCCGGATATTTGCTATGCAAATTCCGGGGTGACGACACATCCATGTTATGCCATCACTAACATCTGCTCCTGCAGCTTCTCGAACGCCCTAGTCTCAATCTGGCGTACGCGCTCTTTGATAAGATGGTCAAATTACTAGCATTTCATAAACCTATTATATGAAAAAATACCTAGATTGAGTATCGTTGGCATATCTAACAAAGCAGAAATGCCTAACTCTCCCATTGCAGCTGAATGTTTAAAACCATGGCCTGAACAAGCTGATATGAACAAAATATTCTTTAGGTCCGAAGTATAATCCATAATAAAATTATTATCTGGAGTGACTGTATACGAACACACTGACGTTTTTAAACATTTTCTTGAAATAATACCGCTAAAATTTTCTTGTAAATAATTTGAATAAAAGTCATCTATTTCTTCTTTCGTTACAGAGCGATTTATACCTTCTTGATCCGTCTCTATTACAAAATTTTCTGTAGCCAATTTAACACCAGAACTGCCTGGAATAGAAGGAAAACCATATATCAAATCATCAAATTCTCTTTTAATATCCCTTTTTAGATTTAATATAAAAACTGGACAATTTTCAGGAACGAAATGCTCCTTATTA
>CANNRM010000104.1 GCA_947508155.1 Rickettsiales bacterium
ACTTGGTTGTGCAGCGGGACTAACATCCATAGCATTTGGCCAACGTCATCCTAAAGCAAAAGTAATAGGTGTGGACTTATCAAAAGTACAAATTGAACATGGTCAAAAATATCTTAAAGCTCTTAAAATCAATAATGTCGAGCTTAAAGCAATGTCTATCATGGATATCGATAAATCCTTTGGTGAATTTGATTATATCATCTGCCATGGAGTATTTTCATGGGTGCCTGCTGAAGTACAAAAGAAAATCCTAGAAATATGCAATACAAACCTTGCTCCAAACGGCATTGCTCATATAAGCTACAATGCATTGCCAGGTTGGAACATTGCACAAACATTCCGCGACATGATGCAATATCACGCAGATATGTTCGTAACAGATCAGGATAAAATAGGTCAAGCAGGTGCTTTTGTTAATTTCATCGATGGTGCGCTTGCAGAATCCAACACTCCTTATTCTAAGTTCCTAAGACAAGAAGCACAAATCCTTGCCTCTCAAGGACCTAGCTATTTAAAGCATGAATATTTGGACAAAGGCAATTCGCAATTTTACTTTGCAGATTTTGCAAATCTAGCGGCAAGTCATGGGCTACAATATCTTGGTGATGCATCTCTTGCAACTATGTATCTTGGTAATTTACCAGAAAAAGCAGCTGACCAACTTAAAGCTATAGATAATATCATCACTGCTGAACAATATATGGATTTTGTAACAAATCGTCGTTTCAGAAATACTCTTCTTTGTAAAGCTAGTGTTGCAATCAACCGCAATGTAAATACCGACATATTCGACAAATTACATGTTACAGCTGCGATTATACCAACAACGGCTATTGATAAAGTCAAATTTGATGATGAAAAGGAATCTTTAACATTCACAATCGATGGAACTGCTACAAGCTTTAATACTACATCTGGGATTTTGAAAGCGGCATTTTATGCATTCTCTGAATATAGAGGCAAATTCTTATCACTAAGTGATTTAGCTACGTATATTTCAAAAAAACTACCTAATGCAAAAGCAGATGAAATTAAAGCAGCTTTGAAGAATCAATTCATACAATTGCTTTTCAAAGGATTGATCGAAGTACGAGTAACGCCACCTGTTTCTGTTGATAAAATTTCTGATAAACCAAAAACTTCTGATCTGGCACGTTATGAAATTGCTGCAAATGAGCAAAGCATTACTAATGAATATAGCAATTCTATCCCTGTGAACTTAGTACAAAAATTGGTTATTTTCTACGCTAATGGTGAAAGCACTATAGCGCAAATCGTTGATAACGTACTTGGTCACGTCACGAAAGGCGAATTGGCATTGAATAACGGAGATAAGCCTATTACTGATAAAGCTGAGCAGAAGAAGATTATCGAAGCTACTGTGCAAAATACTTTGTTGGTGCTAAGAAATAATTACTTCTTGGTTGGTTAAATGCGTATATTGGTCGTTCGAGCCAACGTCATCCTCGAGCGTACGAAGTACGTCTCGGGGACCTCAGGAAATAAGAGCGATGCTCGATCGAGCACTTCTCTGCAGTCATGAGATCCCCGAGCTCTGCTTCGCAGCCTCGAGGATGACGTTTCACCCTAAACAGAAACCCATATGCTCCTACCATATAAAACACATTCTCCACAAATCCACGCATCAGCCTACATCTCCGAAGGCACATATATAATCGGTGACGTAAAAATCGATGCAGACTCAAGCGTATGGTTCGCATCTGTAATACGTGGAGATGTCGCACCAGTTACCATAGGCAAAGGAACAAATATCCAAGATGGCTGCATAATTCACACATCGCGTCATAATGGCCCAACTCATATTGGAAATTACGTGACAATCGGTCACTCAGCTGTAGTTCATGCATGCACATTGCATGATTATTCATTCATAGGGATGAAAGCGTTGATAATGGACAAAGCCATTGTTGAAACATTTGGTTTTGTTGCTGCTGGAGCGGTTGTCTCACCAGGCAAGGTTGTAAAATCTCGTCAATTATGGGCTGGAGTGCCAGCAAAATATGTACGTGACTTGACCGATGAGGAAGTAGAAAAAATAAAGACATCTGCAAAGAATTATATGGACCTGGCAAAGGATTATCAATGATCAAAGAAAAACTACTAGATCCATCCGCAAGATTAATCATCGCCATCGACGGCCGCGCAGGCTCAGGCAAAGGCACGATTGCGAAGCTCATCGCATCAAAATTTGGGCTAATTCATTGTGAGACAAGTTTGTTCTACCGTGGACTTGCATTAGAGGTACTAAAGCGCTCTAAATCGATGTCCTTTGAGGAAATAATTGCGCTCTCTGCTCAGAATTTTCAAATATCATCATCTCCTGTGCTATACACTCCAGAAGTTACTGAAATGGCATCAATTATTGCAGCAATTCCAGAAGTGCGAGAAAATCTCAACAAACCTCAAAAAGATTTCATAGCAAATAATAACAGAGTTGTGATGGAAGGACGTGGGATTGCAACAGCAATTGCCCCAGATGCTGATCTAAAGCTATTCATAACAGCGGATATAAACGCAAGAGCAGAAAGAAGATACAAACAAATGAATGGGTCTGTACCACTAGAACAGATTAAGGCGGATTTAGAAGCACGCGACTTGCGTGACTCCTCACGCAAAGCAGCACCTTTGGAGAAGACCCATGACGCCGTGGAAATTGATACGACTCATAATACGCCCCAGGAAATTATAGCAAGAATTTTAAAACTGTAACACCTACTTCACAGGATTCGCTGCAGCACCGCCACTATTACTGCTATTTCCACCGAACGAATACATGAATTTACCAATTAGCGATTCAATATTTACAGATGATTGGGTGAATTTTATAGTGTCATTATCTTTCAAATCATCATCCGAAGCTCCAGGCGCAATGGCAATAAATTTTCCACCTAAGAAACCACTACTAACCACTGCTGCTTGAGAATCCTTCGGTATCTGAATACCCTTATTTATCTTGAGCTGCATAACAGCAAAAAATGTATTGCGATCTAATGTCATATCATATACTTCGCCTATTTTAATGCCGGCGGTCATAATATCGCTACCTATAACAATACCTTCAGCATTTTGAAAACGAGCTGTAAGCATATACCCATCGGTATCATTATTCATACGATTCACGTTATAAGCATAGGCAAAAAACCACCCAGCAATGGTCAATATAATAAATCCAATCGCAGTTTCTATAACATTTTGTTTCATTTTGCGCCTCCAGGCTTCCACGCCACATAATCATTTGATACTTTTTTTAACACAGGAGCATATGCAAATTTAGTTCCCGTTACATTTGGAATAAAATCCTCCTCCCACTTATAGCTCTTCGTCTCTTGCGCTGGCACATCTTTTCTTAAATGATGCAACCATGCATGCCACATTGGTGGCACTTTAGATGATTCAACAACGCCATTATACATCACATATCTAGCATTATTTCCTAGATAATCCTTACGGAAACGTGACTCATAATATTTATTACCAAATGTATCAACACCAACCTCACGACTTGTAAGTGATGTGAAAATTTTTTCTATTATCAGCATTTTATCCCTTATAACTACATCATTATGCCAATTCCCAAATTAAATTGAACAAATGGGATTTGAGGACGAAGCCTGCGTAAACGTATACTTAATACGTGCGCAAAGGCAAGTTCCGATAAATCGCTTTTGTTCGGTTAATTTCGGAACTTGGTATTAGCTTCATCTCGTCCACAACACGCTAGCTCATCAGCAATTGTATTGCCTATATTGCTCGCATGCCCCTTAACCCAAAGCCATTCAACGTTATGTTTTTGTGCTAGATCATATAAAGTTTGCCACAAATCAGCATTTTTTACC
>CANNRM010000105.1 GCA_947508155.1 Rickettsiales bacterium
CATAACACCCACTGTCGCTGCAAGCATAATACCAAAGAGTATAATACCCCTAATTACTTGCTCATATGAAAATGAAGCCAAAGCAATTTTGATTGGCTCCGCGCCAAAATATGCACCCACAATTCCAAAAAGAATAGTAAAGCCTAAAACAACACCAAATTTACTTGGATAAAAATCAGCAGAAGCTTTTAATGCCCCTAAAATGCCACCAGCAGAACCAGCTCCTATCAAAAAGCGTGAGGCAAATATCTCGAATTGCGAGGTAGCAAAAATTGTTAAATAAAGCCCAGCAACACAAACTAAAATACACCCAGATATAACATTTCTAGGCTGAAAATGATCTAGCATAAGACCAATAGGAATATGTGCAAAGCAATAACCAAGATAATATACACCAACAAGCATACCAAGTTGCCCAGCATTAAAACCAACTTTACGAGCGAGATAATCTAGCATCACAACCGGCATTACGCGCAATATCATTTGATATGCATAAACTCCACATGTTAGCAACCAACTCGTTAAATGATTTGCATCAAAATCATCTAACATAACACCTTGTTTTTCTTGTTCTACAATCATATGCCTCTTCCACCACTTTTCGTAAATTTACTATGAGCCTTATTTAGCTGTTTTATCTCTTGAGGGGATGCTTTTTGTAATTCCTTAGCATCATATCTCATTGCCTTTCTTATGCCACCTGTAACAAAATTATTCACAAAATTCTCTTTTTTTGTTTCACCAGCAATTCTATGAGGATTCATTACTTTATAAATCTCATATACCGCAAAACGCTTCAAAATTTGTTGAGTATTTTTGGCAGCAGTCGCTGTAAGATTTGAATATTGATCTTTTGGATTTTGAATACCTTTAGAAGCTTCTTGAGCCAATGGAGTACGTTGCATCATCAAATATTGCGATATCCCAGCGAGCTGATCCAACATCTCCTTTTCGTTCTCACGCAATTTATGCTCCAGAACTTTTGACTTGCCATTTTTCAATCGACCAAGCGCAGCTTTAATAAGAAGTAAAAATTTGGATTGTAGCATTGCAAGATCAAGCGTGCCAGCATCAAGAGAACCTATTAATGCCGCTATTTCGCTATTCAATTCAGCATCTGCTTCAATAGAGTCAAGCATTTCTTGCATCTCTGGCGAAAGCTTACTTTCACCATTATCAAGCAAATCTTCATACTCATCCATAAGAGATTTCTTGTCGTTAGAATCAGAGTTCTGGTTGGTCTGATGTATCTCGTTCAAAATGCCCCCTGTAGGTTCGTAGCATCACAGCGCCTTTATGTTTCTCCATTATATACATACAGAGGTGTGCCGAGTCAAGCGATCGTTGCTTTTTGGTAAATTTATTTTCTCTATCATGACAAAATTCTCCTATATCTATTTGCTGCCAAACCTTGCCATCATAGATTTTACCCTTGATATAACCGCTATCCGTAAGGTTGTAATAATCACCAGGAAATGGATTGATTGCATCATCATTGAGATATAATAGAACATCTCCAAGCACAGCTTTGTGGAGGTCATCAATATATTTGATATAAACTTTACCTGTCATGGTAATTTTAGAAGGAATAGGTGGCATTGAAAAGACTCAAATAATTATTAGATATATATCAAGATTAGCAGAATAACATTTCCAGTTTTAGATTATCCACTAGAAGAACAAGAACTCGAGGAGCGCAAGCGTACACTTGTACGTGCGCACCGCAGATGTCGAAGTTCGACAACGTGGGAATCAAAAATGGGAATGTTCTTTACATGTCGACACGAAGACCGACTAAAGCATTATGCGAGCGAAGTTTGATTTTTCCAACTTCTCCACCAACTGTATTTTTAAGAGACTTAGTTTGACCATAATCGCTAAATTTATAAGCAATTTCAGCGTGAAGCCTTTCGCTTAATTTGAAGTCAGCACCAACTCCAACGCCATAAGCAAAGTTGTTCTGTTTTTTTCCATTAACGCCACGCGATAGTTGATCTACTCCATTATTAGCAAAGGAATATTTTTCTTGAACACGTGATACACCTAAATTACCACTTAAGAAAAGCTTACCATAATCGAAATCCACAACATTCATATTCACACCAAGCATAAGTGCATATAGGTTGTTTTTAAAAGTCCTATCTACGCTATTAGTGGAGTCATTATTCGCAACAGTTTTTGCATTATAACCAAATTTGTTATTATATTCCTGGTGAAATAAGATCTCACCTCTAAATTCATCATTAAAATGATATCCAGCACCAAATTCAGAGGAATTCACCATGGATTTGTTTTTGTATTTTCTTGTAGGGGCATCAGAAGTAGCTTTAGACTTTTGAAAAAATCCACGATCAGCCATAGCTTTCAAGTAAAACTTCCTGCCTTCCATGCTAGAATCTTCAACTTTCTGTTCTGCAGCAACCTTGGCTCCTTCTGCGAATGAAACGCTAGAAAGACTCAAAATTCCGAACAATAATAGAGCAAGAGCTCTGAACATTATATACCCACTATATAGACTTTAATATGCCCATTGTACCAGAAATTAACCAAAAGTCAAGGAAAATGGTATAAAAACCACGGTAAAAATGTTGAGTTTTCTAGAGCTGTGACTTTATTCTTACACAGGATGATTCTGTTTGGACTTCTGATAGATATTCGACCTCTTGCATTCCTTTCACAACAAGCTTTTGAAGATCATTGCCTAAATTTAGTCAATGGCCATTGTTCAAATTTAGATAATGACCATTGATCAAACAACAAAACAACGATATAATCCTGTCAGTTTTATAAAAATACACAAAAAATGACAAAACCAATTATCACACGTTTCGCACCATCCCCTACTGGCAAGCTCCACATAGGAAACACACGTACAGCCCTAATCAACTTCCTCTATGCCAGAAAATATGGTGGAAAATTCATTCTACGCATTGATGACACAGACCTTGTCCGCTCAACAGATGAATTTAAAGATGCAATAGCGCATGATTTAAAATGGCTCAAACTCAATTGGGATGAAACATTCACTCAAAGCAGCCGCCTCGCGCGCTACGAAGAGTCAAAAACTGAATTAATCAAACTCGGACGCTTATATCCATGCTACGAAACAGCAGAAGAATTAGATATTAAACGTAAGCTTCAACTTTCCGCTGGCAAACCGCCAATTTATGATCGCAGCGCCTTAAATCTAACAGATGCACAAAAAGCTGATTACGAATCTAAAGGACGTAAATGCCATTATCGTTTCCTTGTGAATGATGCAGCAATAGAATGGAACGACATGGTTAAAGGCACCTTGCATTACGAAGGCAAACATATTAGCGATCCTATCGTTATTCGCGAAGATGGATCGATGACGTATATGCTCTGCTCTACAGTGGATGATATGGATTATAATATTTCGCATATTATCCGCGGGGAAGACCACGTAAGCAATACAGCAATTCAAAAACAAATGTTCGAAGCTTTTGGAGCAACTCCACCAGAATTTGGTCATCTAAGTTTAGTAAAAAGCCTTGAAGAAAAAATCTCAAAGCGCAATGGCGGATTTGACATCGAATCCATGCGTAATACAGTAGGTCTTGAGGCCATGGCAATCAACAGCTTCTTTGCAAATATCGGCACAGCAAATCCAGTTACACCTTACATTGATATGAAGGATTTGGTAGAACATTTTGATATTCATTCTTTCTCGAAAAGCCCTACCACTTACATGCCTGATGATCTATTAAGACTCAATCACAAAATGGTTGTGAATATGGATTATGAGGATGTATTATCACATTTGAATTTAATAGGCG
>CANNRM010000106.1 GCA_947508155.1 Rickettsiales bacterium
AAACTTATAAAAAGCTTGCTATTATTCTACAAAATAGACGATAATAAGCATATATTTATCAATAAAATAAAACATGCGTAAATTTTTCAAATGTCTTGGTCAATCTATAGTGAAAACCATAGAACATGATGGCGTAGAACATGCTGGCTATATGTCATTTATGGTGCTTTTTTCTCTATTTCCATTTCTTGTATTTTTCTTGGTTTTAACTAGTCTTCTTGGCGCGTCTGAATTGGGGCAGCATTTTATGTCTCTGCTGCTAGATAGCCTGCCAGATAGTACAACTTTTGCAATAAAACAACGTATTTATGAGATCATGAAAGTTCCACCACAAAGCTTGATGACTCTTGCTATTGTGGGCAGTATTTGGACTGCATCTTCTTTTGTGGAGGGTTTACGGACTATTCTCAATAGGGTGTATCATATCAGCTCTCCACCACCATATTTATGGCGTAGATTGATGAGTATTGCGCAGTTTTTTGTTATTAGTATAATAATCTCATTTGCTATGTTTGTATTGGTTATTGTGCCGATAGGTCTTTCAAAAATACCAGAAATCGCAGCTGCTTTCGATGGTTATACTACTATTTTGGCTTATTGGAGATTCGTATTGATTTTCATCTGCTTATTTATTACTGTCGCCTCACTTTACTATGTAATTCCGAATGTAAAAATGAGCCTTGTCGAAGTGGCGCCAGGTGCTTTATTGACGGTAGTATTGTGGATTATTTCTGGGCATTTGCTTTCGAGATATATTGTATATTATAATCAACTGAGTGTGGTATATGGCTCGCTTGGTAGCATAATCATCACACTTTTGTTTTTTTATGTTATTAATATGCTATTTATATATGGCGCTGTGTTCAACTACTTGTATCATAGAGCTGGTATAAAAAAGGAAATTGTTAAATGATCAATCTTTACACTTTATCGGGTCATGTTTTTAAACAAGTAGTGCATGATTCTGCTGAATCTATTTATGAGGATCCGGTATGGATAGATGCTATAAATATTACTTCGGAAGAAGAGTCACGCGTTGAAAGTTACTTAGGTATAGATATTCCCACTAAAGAAGAACTAAAACAAATAGAAATTTCTCGCCGCTTATACCAATCGCATGGTGCATTGTATATGACGGCAATTATTGTTGCTCAAGCTGAAACTACTACACCAGAGAGTCAGCCTGTGACTTTTGTGTTGTATAAAAATCAGCTTATTACAGTGCGTGATGCACAGTTGCGTACCTTTAAAACTTTTTCTTCACATATCACAAAAACCAAACAAGAAGGCGTAGCTAATGCGCATACTTTATTTGCGGGTTTGATGGATGCTACTATTGCAAGGGTTGGAGATATTTTAGAAGCCGCCCGTACAAATATTGACGATGCAGCGTCTGTGATTTTTCAGGCGGGTGTGGATACTTTAGACAACAAAGCGCAGACTATTAATTACAAAGATGTAATGGAAAAAATTGGAAGAAATGGAAGGTTGATTTCAAAAGCGCGTGAAAGTTTAGTGAGTTTAGATAGAGTGATAGCCTATGCTTTGCAAACGAATGTTATAGGTTTTGGACCGGACATAATATCGAAATTACAAATACTGCTTAAGGATATAGCTTCACTTAGTGATTATGCGAGCTTTTTATCTAATGAAACAACATTTTTACTAGATGCAACACTTGGTATGATTAATATTGAGCAAAATAAAATCATCAAGATAGTATCTGTTATAGCGGCTATTTTCTTACCACCAACGCTAATTGCTAGTCTTTATGGAATGAACTTTCATATTATGCCCGAGTTAAGTTGGACCTATGGATATCCTTATGCATTAATTCTAATGTTCTTATCGGCATTTGTGCCTTATAAGTATCTCAAGGGACGTGGCTGGTTCTAATGCCATGCGATCCCGTAACATTTTGTAACAATATCTTGCTTAAGCGTTATATCAATATGTGTTATAATGCCCTCATGGCAAATATTGTTACACAAATGCAAACTACGATCGCGCAACCAATGAGCTGTTATGGTATTGGCGTGCATTCTGGTCAGCGTACACAACTCACACTAAAGCCTGCTAGGGCTAATACGGGTATTGTATGTATTAGATCAGATGTATCGGATGTTAATAATGTTGTGGAAGTAACCTATAAAAATGTTAGCGAAACAACGCTTTCCACAACAGTGCAGAATGATTCAAAGATCAAAATATCCACTATTGAACATTTAATGGCGGCGTTATGGGGTTGTGGTATTGATAATGTTATTATTGAGCTAGATGGCCCAGAAGTGCCAATCATGGATGGTAGCAGCAAACCATTTGTCTTCCTTATTGAATGTGCTGGCACGAAAGTTTTAAATGCCCCAAGAAAAACTATCAAAATTCTCAAAGATATTCATGTATCACATAATGGTGCAGAAATAATTGTTACACCGAGTGATACATTTGCTGTAAATGTTGAAATAGAATTTGCGAGTAAGGCTATTGGCAAGCAAACTATGAGCTTAAATGATCCTGCATTTTTTAAAGAAGAAATATCCAGCGCTAGAACATTTGGTTTTATGCATGAAGTAGATTATCTACGTAGCAAAGGTCTTGCTAAGGGAGCATCATTAGAGAATGCTGTAGGGATCGAGAATGATACTATAATGAATCCTGAAGGGCTGCGATTTTCTAATGAATTTGCGCGACATAAACTACTAGATTCCGTGGGGGATTTTTACACTGCGGGAGGTGTAATATTTGGTAGTTTTTCATGCACAAAATCCGGTCATCATCTTAATAATATTCTTTTGAGATATATCTTTGATAATCCAAATAATTATAGAATTGCTTAAATAGCACATGTATAGGTTATACTAGTGCTGAGCTTTCTGTAATCTCTGTATTTTATTCATAAAAAAACATACTATAATGGTATTCGCATTATTAGTAACTATCATTTATTAGGTTCACTTTATGAGTAAATCAGCATTTGCACGCTCAACATTAGGTAATGTAGAGATTCAAGAAGCGTCAGTAGAATATCTTGTATTAAGCGGCGGTGGCGCTAAGGGAGTTTTATATCCTGGAGCATATAAGGCAATAGAAGCATCTGGAACAATGGAGTCCATTAAGGGTGTCGCTGGGTCATCTGCAGGAGCCATAAGTGCTGGCTTGATTGCTACAGGTATGAATGCTACAGAGTTTGAGGAATTAAGTAGCTCATTAGATATGCCTTCGTTGCTTGGTAAAGGTATTGGGCCAATATTAAGAGATGGAAAGCCATTAGAAAATGTGCTGCGTGAGAATATTAATAAGAATGTTAGAAAATTCTTTGAACAAGTGGATGGTGCGGGGATTAAAGACATTGCGACAAGAAGATCAGAAGAAGTGATGCTAGAGCAAGAAGTAAATGAGAAAAAATTGGCGCAAGAGGAGCAAAAGCTGGAGCAAGCTCGCAGTGAACTACGAGCTGTAATGACTGCAAATGGGAACACAAAACTATCAACAGAAAGTAAGGAAAGTCTGCAAAAGTTTCATACATCTGTGGCTATACTGGAAAAATCAGTCGCTGGTATGAAATATCATAAGAAAGAACTTGTAGAGAATTTTGCTGTACTAGATGCTATAGCAAATGGCAGAACAGATGCAGTTAATGAGTTGCGTACGAGAAGTCAAAATTCTAATAACCCCATATTCTTCAAAGACCTTGGCTTGTTAAATTTGCTGGATCCAACTAAATTCAAGGAATTGCATGTTACTGCTGTAAGTAAAAGTACCGGAGAGCTTAAAATATTCAACTCGAAGGATAG
>CANNRM010000107.1 GCA_947508155.1 Rickettsiales bacterium
ATATTCTATCGAGCTTTGTGGTGGTACGCATGTGTCTGCTACAGGTGATATTGGATCATTCAAGATATTGTCCGAAAGTGCTATTGCTGCCGGCGTTCGCAGGATTGAAGCTGTTACTGGTAAATATGTGATTCAGCATTTGCGTAATATAGAAGATATTGTTGCTGACGTATCTGATAAGTTGAAAGTAGGGCGCGCTGAGATTTCGGAGAAGCTTGGCAATGTTCTAGAAAGCAACAAAGCTCTTGAGAAAGAGCTGAATATGTTGAAAATTGGCGCAATGAGTTACAGCAAGGAAAAGGCTGCGGCAGAGGCTGTGCAACTTGGTAAGTGTCATTTGCTTTTCAAAATATTTGATAATGCTGATGCAAAAATTATGCGTAGTGCCGCAGAAGATACTGCAAAACATATGGATGATTTGGTAGTGGTATTTGTGTCAAAAGGAGAAAAACTCTCGATCATTGTTTCTGCAAATGGAAAGTCTGGAATCAACGCGATGGATCTGGTGAAAGCATTGGCAGAAGCCGCTGGCATACGGGGTGGTGGCGGTAGCGCAACTTTGGCACAGGTTGGCGGTAGTGCTGCTGTAGATATTAGTAAGTTACATAGATCTGCTGTGGATCATTTGACAAAGCTATAACAAATGTGAGAACATATAAGGTATCACAAAGAGATATCTTATGTTCGAGGATGCGGATGGGTTTGATCTTAGTGCGATAGCAGAGGCCATGATGGATTATTATGGTCAATCAGACAGTGTTGTTCTGAGTGCGTCGGATAATTTGTCTGGGTTGAAAGATTTACCAGATGATGGTTTGGCGTGTTCCGCTGTTATTAATCCACTACAGGCAGCTCCTGATGAACTAAAGCCTTTGAAATCCATCATAAAATCTCAGCCATTAAGCATCAAAAAGCATGTCTCTATTTCAGAGGATGATAAATTAATTTCTTGGGAAGAGGATCCTTCAGAACGTTCTGAGCGCGTGTCATATGCATTCAAACACCTTAAAGAGCATCAAAGATTGTGGGAGTGGTATAGTAGATTGTACGAGATCATTCAAGATCCAGAGCATCCTGAATATTGGCAATATAAGTGGCAGTCTGCGGGTATTAAAGAGCAATTGAGTATATATCAAGAATATGTGTGTGTAGATCCAGACACTACGGATTGGTTGGATAGAATGTTTTATAACGCGTGCGATTTAGTAGAGCCTTTCTATTATAATATTTCTATGAGAGAAGATGTTATAGAAATGGCAAATAAGGCGCTTGGTACAATCTGATACCGATTATAGATCAATCGCATACAAGACGCGAGGAGCGAAGCCTATACTAAAGTAGGTGAGCGACGAGTAACGCAGTAGTCGGTTGATATAGAATTGGTATGAATTATTGTTTTTGCAGCATCCACCATCCAATACCAGTTGTAGCGAATAAATTCACATAGCACATTATGTTGAAAATCGGCGTGTCAGATGCAAGATTATGAAACATGAAATGCAAATAAAGTGATGTAGAAATAGCAAGAGCCACTTTAATTAGCACTAATTTATGTCCTGTTCTGCTGTATGGTTCGCGCAAATATACCGCAAGAGTTAGGGTCACAAGTGCTAGGATATAACCGGGCCAAACAAATCTCTGATGTTTTTCTGCAGCTATTTGCATCAATCGTTTTTCTGTATGTTCGCTATCAGGCCACATAAGTTGTGAAATAGTATATTCTTGAAGATCCATAGAGATTTTATTCCGTGTGTTGTGCTTTGCTGGAAGGCTAATTACGAGGTGGCTAAAGGTCATTTGGTTGATTGTTCCATTTTTATCTACCATTTGCCTTAAACCGTCATATAATTCGAATACAGGAGTGTATGCGTTTATCGCAAATTGGCCGTTTTTTGCAAAAACTGTAATGGGGGTATCTTTGTTTCTATGGTCAAAAATTATAAGTCCGCTCATTTTGTTAGATGATTCCTTGGTGTCAACAAAAAGTACAACATCTTTTGATAGTTGGTTGAATGTATGTTCATGTACCGTGCTGCTAATATAATTTCCACGAAAATAAGTCATATCATTTTTGAGCATATGATAGGAGAGAGGGCTGATATAAAATGCTAGAAGATATCCAAAAATAGTCAGAGCCCCAGCAAGTTTAATAGCTGGCATGGCGATGCTCATATTGCTAAATCCAGCAGCGCTGAGTGCTATTAATTCTCTATCTGAATGTAGATAATTATATCCAAAAAAGCATGCAACAGTAGCTGCCAAAGGAATTGTTGAAAGAGCAACAGTTGGCAATGCGGCGAGAGTCAGGAATATGAATTTTGTAATACCAACACCCATTTCAATGATGAATGATAGTTTCATAATTTGTCCAAGCCATACAAGTGAGACAATAACCGCTAAAGTCATTGCTAGAGGCATTATTAGCGTGTTAATAAGATGGCGTTGGTAAATCATTATATGTTGTGTTTGGGTATGGTCAGTTATTATATACAGCTTATACAGATCTTGCAAATAAGTAAATGATATGGTATAGTGTGTGTTATAAAACTATAAAATTACTCAAATGGAAATATCATTATCATCAAATATGGCGCGTTATGTCCAGACAAAGATTGATTCTGGTGCGTATCATACTCCTAGCGAAGTGGTGTGTGAGGCTTTGAAAACTGTTAGAAATATAGAAAAAGAGAATGCTGCAAGATCACGTGCATTAAGAGCTTTTGTACAAGTAGGCATAGATGCAGCTGATAGAGGAGAATTTAGTGATAAATCCATGTTGGATATAATCAATGAGTGATTACGCTAAGATGCGTATCACGCAACCTGCCGAAGCAGATTTAAGAAATATCAAGATGCATACTGCTCACCTTTGGGGCCGGAGCCAGTCTATAAAATATCTACATCATTTGCATAAAAAATGCCTTGATTTGCTGACATTTCCATATTCTGGTATAGAAAGATTGGATACCGGTCTAAATATTAGATCTATAACTGTTAAAGAGCACATAGTTTTTTACAGATTAGAAAAAGATAGAATCTCGGTATTAAGAATAATGCATCAGAATATGAACCTGACGAACATTACAGCTATTAAAACAGAAATGAACGAAGATACTACATCTAACAACAAAGATTATCGTCAATATTTTGGAGCCCTCAAAGACAAATTACAAGATGGATTTGAATTTATTCAAAAAATACGAAAAGAATGGGAATAGTAATAATATATATAAGACGCACAGTAATCAGATATAAAACAAAAACATGACAAAACCAATTATCGCTTTAGTAGGCCGACCAAATGTAGGGAAATCAACTCTATTCAACCGTTTCAGTGTTCATAAACGCGCAATCGTATATGACACACCAGGTGTCACGCGTGATAGGAACTATGCAGATGCTCGCCTTGGACCACTCGAATTCATCGTAGTGGATACTCCTGGATTAGAGGATGCAAAACCTGGTGAGCTTGAACATAATATGACAGAGCAGGCCATTAGCGGCATTAAATCTGCTGATCTTGTTATTCTTGTTGCTGACGGATTCATTGGTATTACACCAACCGATCAAACATTTGCCACGCTTATCCGCAAGCATAATCCTAATTGTTTCTTGGTGTTGAATAAATGCGAAAAGGAAACATATCCAGATAAAAGCTATCACAAG
>CANNRM010000108.1 GCA_947508155.1 Rickettsiales bacterium
AATCATGAGTATTAGGTTGTGGCAAACCTGCTGTGTATGCATAATGCATTAGTGCGAAATCTTGGATAGCAGTTAAGCGGCAATCCACCGTCATCCTCGAGCACGCATCGCGTGTCTCGGGGATCTCGTAAGTTTTTGCGGATATATCCTGAGATCCCCGAGATGCACTTCGTGCACTCGAGGATGACGAATAAACACCCTCCTCGCAATGAGGCTGCCATACCAAATACCAAAACCTTTTCACATCATGCGTAATCTTCTTCACAGACTCATCCCGCAACACATCCCACAAAGACGTCAAATCCAATAAATTCTTTGGCGCATTAAATAGGTCGCTTTGAGCATCAGCATTATCGGCTGATAAAGACATTACGTATAACTTTTTGTTATCTACAGCAAGATGCAACTTATTGTCATTATCGATGCATACCGCCAACAAGCCATTTTGCGTTGCAAGATCCATAAGATCTTGTAGCTGGGATGTAGATGTTATCAAAATCGTCATCCTCGAGCACGCATCGCGTGTCTCGGGGATCTCAGGAAGCAATGGCAATGCTTGATCGAGCTGTCCGATATTATCATGAGATCCCCGAGATGCGTTTTGCGCACTCGAGGATGACGAGCCTCCGCCCTCAACATGATGCTCCAAATCCATACCAAAAAGCTTCTCAGCCCTATTGATCAAGGCCTTAAATCCATATTGCGCCAAAAACCCAGATAAAACATCCCTATCAGGCCTTTTCCAATGCAAAGCACCGTTATAAGGCACTTCCACATCATATCGCAAACCAACCAAATCCCATGAAAGCCTTATCTGAGCTTCGTTTTCCTGAATAATACTCCGCCTCTTATCCTGCTTAATAGTTGCCGCTCCCGCAAACAACCCATCCAAATCCCCAAACTGACCTATCAAATCCGCAGCTGTTTTCGGACCAATGCCAGGCGCACCAGGAATATTATCCGAACTATCGCCAATCAAAGCCAAGCAATCACGCACCTTATCTGGCCCGAGACCAAATTTCTCCTTCACTATATTCTCATCAATATAACGACCCTTCAAAGGATCATACATCTTCACATTATCGCCTATTAGCTGCATCAAATCCTTATCTGATGACACAATTACCACCTTCTCTCCATTAGCCGCAAGCTTAGTTGCAACAGTCGCAATAATATCATCTGCTTCTGTATTTTGTTTTTCTAAAATCGGAAAACCAAGAGCCGTTGCAAGATCCCTAATCAAAGGCATTTGCGAGCGTAGGTCCTCAGGTGTTGGTGGCCTATGAGCTTTATATTCGGGGAAAATTTCATGACGATGGTTCTTGCCGCCACCATCGAACACCATCGCACATTTTGTGGGTTGAAAATCTGTAATCAACTTCATCAGCATAGATGTCATACCAAATAGCGCCCCGACAGGCTGACCGTTAGGAGATGTAAGTGGCGGCTGCACGTGATAAGCGCGGAAGACAAATCCGTAGCCATCGATGAGAATGGTAGGTACATTATGCATATGAGTATTTTTTGGAGGAGATTACATTAAGTGTGGAAAGAGTGCAAGTGTCTTGATGGAAAACTACTGCGTCCTGTTCATGAATACGGACAGAATATTTCCAGTTTTAGATTATCCACTAGGAGAACAAAAACTCGAGGAACGCAAGCGTACACTTGTACGTGCGTACCGCAGAGTTGCAGTTCGACAACGTGGGAATCAAAAATGGGAATATTATGAATTTCCACTTGCATATCCCCTATCCCCTTGATATGATCTTCCTCATTCAATTTTTACTCAAGGGATAATCATGTCAGATCTAAAAACCGCTCAAATAACATCCTCCACAACATATGACGAAACGCCATATGAAAGCTATCCATATGCTCAAACAAGACCCGAATCATTAAAAGCAATAGCTCATATTTTTGGCCTTGAAACTCCAGCGCTGGAAACAGCAAGATTCCTTGAACTCGGATGCGCTTCTGGTGGCAATATGATAACTCATGCAATGCATTATCCAAAAGCAAAATTTGTTGGTATTGACCTTTCGCAAGTACAAGTGGAGATGGGAAATAAACAGATCCAAGCTTTAGGTCTGAAGAATATGGAATTGAAGGCTATGTCAATCACTGATATAACAAAATCTCTTGGCGAGTTTGACTATATAATTTGCCATGGTGTGCTTTCATGGGTACCTGAAGTAGTACGTGATGCAATTTTCAGAGTGTCACAAGAAAATTTGAGCAAAAATGGTATCGCTTATATCAGCTACAACACGCTTCCAGGCTGGAACATGGTTCGCACAATCAGAGACATGATGATGTTCCATTCACGCAATTTCAAAGAAATCAACGAACAGGTTCAACAAAGCCGTTTGTTGCTTGATTTCGTAAAAGACAGCTTAGAAGGATCCAATAGTCCTTATGGAGAAGTAATGAGCGCTGAAGCAAAACTCCTTTCTACACAACCAGATCATTATTTACGTCATGATCATATGGAAGATATCAATTTCCAATTCTATTTTCATGAATTCATGAAAGATGCTGCAAAGCGCGACCTACAATATCTTGGCGATGCATCACTTGCATCTATGTATGCTGGTAATTTGCCAAAACAAATTTCCGATAAATTGGCTGAAGTAACGGATATAGTACGTTCTGAGCAATATATGGATTTTGTAACAAATCGTCGTTTCAGATCAACTATTTTATGTCACAAGAATGTTCAGCTAAAACGCAACATCACAGGTAATTCTTTGGATGGACTATATTTCAGCATGAAAATTGTGCCAGAAAAAGCTTTAAAAGACGTGAAATTGGATAATAATGACAGCTTAGAATTTTACTATATGGGCAATAAGGATAACAAACTAAATTCTAACGCTCCGGCGTTAAAAGCTTTATTGTATATTTTCAACGAAGCTGTAAATTTTGCTATGAGCCCTAAGGAACTCGTTGCTAAAATCAAAGAAAAACTTCCAAATAATAAATTATCCGATGAGCAGATCATGATTGAAATCATGTCTAATATCACTCGTTTGGTATTTTGTGGATATATCACTATCGCCACAGAAAAACCTACTTTCTTAAATAAAGCATCTGATATGCCAAAAATTTCTGATCTTGCACGTATACAACTTGAATCTAAACAAGGCTGGGTAACTAATGAAGTGCATGATAGAATCAATCTAAGTCCACTAGACCTTTTTATGATGAGATATTTAGATGGCAAACATAATAAGGACCAAGTGATTGATAAATTGGTAGGCCATGTGGAATCAAAAGAACTTAACGTGAGTAAAGATGATAAGCCAGTAACGGATGCTAAAGCAGTTAAAGAACTGATAAAACCTTATGTAGACCAAGCTCTGGCTGCTTATACAACTAATGCTTTGTTGGTTGAATAGCAAGGGTAGTAAATGTCATTCCCGCGCAGGCGGGAATCTAGTAATATAAATCCTGGATCCCCGCCTGCGCGGGGATGACAGGCCGTAACAAAAAGGAAAAACAAATGACAACAGAAATAAAAGAAACAAAAACAGCACCGGCGTTCTCGTATGATACATTACCATATGCAAACCACACTATGAGCTATATTGCACCTGAACATATCGAATCTATCGCCACAGTTTTTGGCACAAACCCAGCGAAAGCTCCAACTGCTC
>CANNRM010000109.1 GCA_947508155.1 Rickettsiales bacterium
GAAGTCACAACACCTCCAAAAATATCCCATAAAATCTCTATAGAGCCTTTATATACTGGAGAGTTTTTGTCTGCATTTTCATCGCCGCAAATGATCTTTACAGGATCTCCACTATCTGGGCGAATAACAACTTTTCCATCACGTTTCATGATGTCGTTTTTTAGCTCTGGCAAATATTCTGTTAGCACTTTCCACAAATCCCATGTATCTGATACAATGGATACAATGCCAGTTGGGTAAATCTCATTCATCAAGCGTTTGAATGTGTTAAATTCCCCTTGTTGTGTTCCCATGCACATAACGGAATGTTCTGTTGCTGGCACTGAAGTGCCTATCATTTCTAGGTCAGAATTGGCATTGTAATAATCTTCCAGTAA
The DNA here is from genome assembly GCA_947508155.1 of Rickettsiales bacterium. GTDB lineage: Bacteria > Pseudomonadota > Alphaproteobacteria > Rickettsiales > Rickettsiaceae > CANNRM01. The sequence goes on from CANNRM010000109.1 coordinate 378, forward strand.
GTCAATTCCTGGCACGGAATCAGTTCCAAAAAAAGACGTTAAATGCGCTGCGCCATTTTGTGCAGAATCTTGCAAAGAACCCATTCCCCTAAGAGAAAAATCATGAGCTTGGAATGGAACGAAATCTAGTGGAGATCCTGTTTTTATGGCATATGAAGTTAGCATTTGCTTATATTCACAAGCTGTTGTTGCCGATGTGATTATTTTCCATAAATAACTGGACATCACTGATTCGATATAATTTGTTAGCCAGAAGAATTCTGGATGAGTATTGCGTGTTGTTAGAAGCGGCACTCCAACAGGCACACGTGTGCCCTCGGGCATTGCTTTGATTTTTAATGGTAAATATCCCAAATCATGTAATGCTTCTATGTGAGATGTGGAGATTGAATCTTTACCAAGTGCATTATCCATACGTCGTTTGTAGGCAGCCACTACTGTATGTTTATCTTTTTGGAAGAACTCTCTGTTCCATGCATCTATCAGAAAGTCTTTAATGAAATATTGCAGACCAAAAAACACCACTTTATTATCGTGCCAACCGCCAGCTTTGCGCACCGGATGTGCAGCGCGGGCAGTTAGATTTGAATAGATTTCTGTTGTACCTTGAGGATATTGGCTACGATGATCTGCTTTATAGAAATCTATAGCTGTGAGTGGATTTATGTGCATTTATTTATCCTTCAACGCTTTCTGCAAGTTTTTGTGCTTCATCATCTGAAATTAATGCTTCGATGAAATCGTCTAGATCACCTTCTTTTACTACAGATTCTATCTTATACAAAGTTAAGTTGATTCTATGATCCGTTACGCGTCCTTGCGGGAAATTATATGTTCTGATTCTTTCAGAGCGGTCACCAGATCCGACTTGATCTTTTCTTGATGCTGACCTTTCTGCGGCTATTTTTTCTCTCTCTGCTTCATATATTCTGGAGCGTAGTATTTTCAAAGCCTTGGCCTTGTTTTTATGTTGTGATTTTTCATCTTGCTGAGTTACAACAATTCCAGTTGGAATGTGAGTTATGCGGACTGCGGAATCTGTAGTGTTTACGTGCTGACCACCTGCGCCAGATGCGCGGTAAGTATCTATACGGATGTCTTTATCTTCGATATGAACGTCTACTTCTTCTGCTTCTGGAAGTACAGCAACTGTTGCTGCGGATGTGTGAATACGTCCGCTAGATTCTGTGTCGGGAACTCTTTGTACGCGATGTACGCCAGATTCAAACTTGAGCCTTGCAAACACCCCATTGCCAGTGATGATTGCTGAAGCTTCCTTATATCCACCAATTCCCGTTTCAGAAAGGCTGAGTATCTCGAATTTCCATCTGTGGGATTCTGCATATCTTTGATACATGCCGAATAAAGATGCTGCAAAAAGAGCGGCTTCTTCTCCACCAGTTCCAGCGCGAACTTCGATGATGGCGTTTTTTTCATCGGCTGCATCTTTTGGTAGTAAGGAGATTCTTACAGAATGTTCTAATGATGGTAGTTTTGATTCTAATTCGATTAGTTCAGATGATGCCATTTCCTTCATGTCTGCATCTGAGCTTGGGTCGCTTGCGATTTCTTTGAGGTCAATGATTTCTTTAGCTGTATTTTGGTATGCTATAATTTTTTCAACAATAGGAGTAAGATCAGAGAATTCTTTGGACATTTTGACGAATTCATCTCCATGCGCACCTCCGCTAGACAGCTTGTCTGATAGCTCATTATGCTTTGTGATGATTTTATCTAAATTGTTTATGAAGCTCATGTTTTTTCTTTATTTGTTGTTTAATTGCGGATTGTAGCGCAAAATTCATCAATCTTTCCCTCAGTTAGGAGTGATATATTCTTTGCAATCAATCCTATTTTTTGATCAATTATGTTTCTTTCGGAGTTGGTGAAATTGCTAAGTACGTAATCTGACACCATATCCTTATCAATTGGTTTATCAATGCCAATGCGAATGCGGTGATACATGGTTCCGATTGTGCTATCTAGCGATTTTATGCCATTATGTCCACCAGATCCGCCGCCAATTTTGTATTTTATTACTCCGGTGGTAATATCGAGTTCGTCTTGTAACACAAATATCTGATCTGTTTCTACTTTATAGTAATTTTTTACTAAAGCTGCAGATTGCCCCGATAGATTCATAAAGGTTGTAGGTTTGAGTAATATGACTTTTTGTGTTCCAATAAATCCGCTAGCGATTTCCCCCATCATTTTGGAATCATTTTTCCAGGTGAAATTGTGCTCAGATGCTATGGCATCAATTGCCATAAATCCAACGTTATGTCTTGTGTTTTTATATTCAGAACCAGGATTTCCAAGACCAACTATGAGCATGCGTGTTTCTTGTTATGGATGTAAGATAGATTTTTTTGTAGCGTCATTGCGAGGAGCGTTAGCGACGTGGCAATTTCCCTATTATCAAGAGAGATTGCCACGTCGCTAACGCTCCTCGCAATGACGTTTTGTATTGCGTGGCCTATGTAACAAAACTAAGCAGCTTTCTCAGCGGCACCTTCAGCAGCAGCGCCTTCTGTAGTTTCTTCGGCATCAGCTTTACTACCACGACCTGTGATAGAAGCGATAACTAAACTATCTTTTGTAGCAAGGCTTGACCCTGCAGGTAGTTTAAGTTTTGATGCAACAATAGAAGCGCCAATCGGCATATTTGTAACATCGATAACAACATCTGTAGGAATGTTATCTACTGGACAATTTAGCGTGATTTTACGGAAAATGATATTGAAGAAACCACCTCTTTTAACACCAACTGCTCTTTCTTTTCCTTCGAATACTAGAGGAACCTCAACTTTCTGAGTTTTCTTAGCTAGGAAAACAAAATCAGCATGATTTACAAGATCAGTGATTGGGTGCAATTGAACAGCTTTTGGAAGTACTTTGTGTGTTTTGCCATCAAGTTCGATGCCAATCACAGTTGATGTAAAACCATGACGACGATATAATTTTGTAACTTCCTTCTCTTGCAATGCAACAGAAACTGGCGTTCCACCTTCACCATATATAGTAGCTGGAACCATGCCTTCACGGCGTAAATTTCTAGCGGAACCTGTTCCGATTGTGTCTCTTTTTGTTGCTGCAAGTATTACCATTTCGCTCATTTTTATATCCTGTAGATTATATTGAATGTTGCATCATACCAAAAGCTACGGAAATTTCAAGTGGTATTTTTTGTGTGGTGTAAGAAAGTGGAGTTTTTCCGTGAAATACTCTTTATACCCAAGTCTCAATAACCCC
>CANNRM010000110.1 GCA_947508155.1 Rickettsiales bacterium
AGCATAGACATAATGGAAACGATAGTAATTTTTGCAGCCGGTAAGGGCACTAGGATGAAGGAAATCACTCAAGCGATTCCTAAATCACTGATCAAAATACATAGCAAGCCATTGTTGGAATATGCGTTAGAATTTACGCTGCGATATAAGTTTGATCGCGTGATAATCAATACTCATTATTTATCCGAGCAAATAGAGAAATTCATAAATGATTTTCGACAATCTCACCCATCTTTTCCACAAATTATACTAGAATATGAAAAAGAGTTGCTAGAGACTGGTGGCACGATCAAAAAATTAACCAAATTATATGATCTTGGGGAAAGGATTTTTACACTCAATAGTGATGTAATTATTGATGCAAAAGGCAACCCATTTCAGGATATGCAGAATATGTGGAATAAAAGTAATATTGATATGTTGTTGCTTTTAGAGGCTACCGAAAATGCTCATGGATATACCGGATCTGGAGATTTTATTTTAGAATCCGATGGAAGTATTAACAGACATAACCAGCCTCCATATCCGTATATGTTCGCTGGCATGCAAATACTTAATCCTCAGAAGATCGCTAAAAATCCTGAAAACATATTTTCTCTCAAAGAATACTATCCTCAAATAGGAGGTCTTCCTAATTTTCTGAATGTACGTGGCCTCCCAATGGCTGGCCACTGGTATCACGCGACTGGTCCAGAAGATATTCTTGAGATTGAGAGGCTGATCCCTCAATAACCTCTTCTGGAGTGAGATTACATTCTCCTGGATACCATGAAGAAGAGTTTTGTGAATTTTCACCTACTTCTGATTCAGAATTTAGAGTTACATCAGCGCGCCTGAATATAGGCTGAAGGCCTTCCACAAATTTTCCAGAACACAATGCCGCAAGATCGTCGAACGCTGGCGACTTTGACCAATCCTTAGAGAGAGATATATACTGACTTGAGAACGAGAATAGGCTACACCGCAAAGATTCCGGGCTACCCTCTGTATTTTCTCCTTGCTGCGCTGACGATATTTGCGGTATTGCGACTACATCTTCTTGCGACATTATAGCGCGCCTCTTCTGCGTAAATTGTACATCAAGATCTTCATCTTTATCCAAATCTGAATTTGACAAAGCTGAGTCATGTGAATATACACGTTTTCGTGGTGTAACGTTTTGTGGTGATACATACGATGATTCGCATTCTGCTGTTTGAGGCAACATCTCTTCTTCATCTGACTCAGATGGCACATAAGTACATTCTTGAAAATGTCTACCCATGTCCCCGCCTTTTAGGGATGAACCACTTAAATATATTATATAGGAAGGCTTACTCGCGGCAGATTCTTCATCAATTGCCAATACATATCCGTCAGCTCGTATATGGTAATATAGCGGAATATTAGGATAACGCATCGCTTCATGCCCTGGAATTATTGCATCTATCTCATATTTATTCCATAAATATGCAATAATCGCTGTTGCTGCAATTTTATCCACACTACCTTCTAAAGCAAATTGTCGCTTATTTGTTTCATCAGGTGCTACTACCGCTAATATACCTTTTAATATATCTTCATCAGAGACATTTATAGATAATATCGATCCAAAATCATCTAGTATAACCGTAATTTTTCTACCCAATCCATCGAAAAAAATATTAATCATGGCGCAACACTCAATAAATTAACTTTTGTATTTAACGTCATTATCTAAATAATAATACTTTCTTATTTAGATAAAATTAAAAAACATTAGCTTACATATAAAGGTTTTCTATCATTTGTCTAGAAGTTTTTGCAAAAAAAGATAAATAATATTATACATTTACTGAGATTTACTACAAATGAGATAAAAATATATAGATTTCATACCAATTGGGAGGCAAAATCGTAAAATAAAAATTTCAGATTATAATATGTTGATTACTAGAATGACCCTTCAAGAGACAAAAAGAAGAGCATTGTCTACTATAAAAGGCAATATGATGTGGAAAAATGTTAATAAACTTGCAACTAACTTGCTAAACGCGCCTCAATCTCACTCCTAAAATGCCTTATCAGCCCTTGAATAGGCCAAGCGGCAGCATCACCCAGAGCGCAAATCGTATGCCCTTCAATCTGATACGTCACATCAAGTAAATCATCAATCTCGGACTTTTTCGCCTCTCCTTTCACAAGACGCATCATAGTACGCCACATCCATCCCGTACCTTCACGACATGGTGTGCATTGCCCACAGGATTCATGCATATAGAATTTACTGAGTCGCGCGATCGCATATACAAGATCCGTCGATTTATCCATCACAATAATACCGCCAGTGCCAAGACCAGAGCCAGCTGCACGGAGCGCATCAAAATCCATAGTCACAGTATCACAAATATCTTTCGGCAGCATAGGACAGGAAGATCCACCCGGAATTATAGCTTTTAAATTATCCCATCCACCACGCACACCGCCAGCATGTTTTTCGATGAGTTCACGTAATGGCACACCCATTGCATCCTCAACATTGCATGGTTTATTCACATGTCCAGAAATACAGAATAATTTAGGACCCGTATTATTTGGCTTACCAATACCAGCAAACCAAGCAGCGCCTCTGCGTAGGATGGTTGGAACCACAGCAATAGATTCCACATTATTGATAGTCGTTGGGCACCCATAAAGACCAGCCCCTGCAGGGAACGGAGGCTTCAAGCGTGGTTGCCCCTTGTTTCCCTCAAGGCTTTCAAGTAGCGCCGTTTCCTCGCCACAAATATATGCTCCAGCTCCACGATGTAGATAAATATCGATATCATTGCCAGATTTACAAGCATTTTTCCCTATAAGCCCAGCATCATATGCTTCATCGATTGCCTTTTGCACAGCAACTGCTTCATTATAGAACTCGCCACGGATATAAATGTAACAAGTCTTCGCACCAATAGCATAGGATGCTATTAAAGCACCTTCAATTAGCGAATGTGGTTCGTAGCGTAATATGTCGCGGTCTTTGCATGTGCCAGGTTCGGATTCATCAGCATTGATAACCAAATAAGATGGTTTTGGATGTTCCTTAGGCATGAATGACCACTTAGTGCCTGTTGAGAATCCCGCTCCACCACGACCACGTAGCCCTGAGGCCTTAACTTCATTTATGAGCCAATCACGTCCTTGGTCTAGGAATTTTTTTGTTCCATCCCAAGCGCCACGTTTTTTAGAGGATGCAAGATCTGCACCTAGATTACCGTAAAGGTTAGTGAAAATTCTATCTTCTGGGTTTAGCATATGTGTCTATATTTTTTGTCTGTTTCAATATTACTAATATTCTCCCTGAAGCGCAAGGATTTATAGAAATTCTACTCCATTAAATTCTACTGCATTAAATTTTGCTACCTGTCCAGAAGGGGCAATATACGATGATTCCGATGGCGACCTCCCTAATGCACTATCCTCCTTATATGGATTGATATCATCACAACATTCAATATCTATATCTTCTTCATATTCTATAACTACTTTGCTTGTTATAGATGGAGCAAATAATGGTATTAGTGGCTTTGCAGATGTAACGCGCACTATCATTGATACAACCTCACTTTTATAGTCAAAATGCATAGATTTGGTGCCCGCCGGTTTGAAA
>CANNRM010000111.1 GCA_947508155.1 Rickettsiales bacterium
CTTGCTGTATGTTTTGTGATCTTCGTTATTCTAGCTTTCAGGCCTGGAAAAAAGGCATTTGTTGGGTTCCTAGATAGTAAAATTAAGGTTATACAGGATGAGCTTTGTGAAGCTCAAAATGCTAAGATTGCATCCGAAAAAGAGATTAAAGAGTTACGTGAGCAAATTGCGGCATTAGATGATCATCGTAAGGAAATGCTAGACCGTGCCATAGTTGAAATTGAGGCTATTTACAATGAGCGTTGTGATGCATTTAAAAAGACAATCGAATATCGCGCAAAGGCGGCTGAGGCCAGTTTAGAGCAGATGAAAATAGATGCTACTTCCGCTGTGGAGGGTGCATTTTTGAATTTGGTCGTTAATTCTGTAGCTGAGCATATGCGTAAAAATGCTTCTGGCAAGTTGGATATGCAAATTCTAAAAAATGCTTCTTGATATTTTCTCTTACTCTTTTCTTTACTCCTCTCTTTCTTTCTATTATAATCTCACCCATTAACAATGCGAGAAGTGATAATGATTGATTTAGATGTAATGAAAAAGCTTTCCAAGCTTACCAAAATAAAACTTCCAGATAGTGAAATAGATGGATTCATTTCTAAATTACAAAATGTTGTGAATATGATTGATACCTTGAAAGAGGTTGATACAGAAGGCGTGGAGCCGTTGACTTCAGCTGTACGAGCAAATTTGTATTTACGTAAGGATGAAGTGACTGATGGTGGTATAGTGGATGATTTATTCTTGAATGTGCCAGGTAATTCTGCCGCTTTAGCGAAAGAGATCAAATGTTATATAGTGCCAAAGGTAGTAGAATAAAATCCTAAGTCCGAAATGTGCTGGCTCTACCGTCATCCTCGAGGACGCCAAAGGCGGAGCTCGGGGATCTAGTGATTGCGAGCGGAGGTTGATCGAGCATTGCTCATGAGTGCTGAGGTCCCCGAGATTTGCTGCGCAAACTCGAGGATGACGTATAAACTCCTGAGATCCCCGATCCGTCTTCGCGGGGCTACGCCGAGACCGAGGATGACGATTAAAAACAATAATAAATAAAAGAAAAATAATGTCAGAAGAACTAATCAAATTAAAAATCACAGAAGCAACAAAGCTTTTGCATTCAAAAGAAATAACTTCAACTGAGCTAGTGGAAGCGCATATCAAGCAAATTGAGAAGCATAATAAGCGCCTCAATGCATATATTTTGGATACTCATGATCAAGCGCGAATTGCTGCAAAAGATTCCGATGATCGTATTGCCAAAGGTCAAGCGCGTATGCTAGAAGGTATTCCAATAGCAATGAAAGATCTTTTTTGTACTAAAGGCGTGCGTACTACGGCTGGTTCTCGAATGCTTGAAAATTTTGTTCCTACTTATGAATCGACCGTTAGTGGCAATATAGCTAATCATGGTGCGATTAGTTTGGGCAAAGTGAATATGGATGAATTTGCGATGGGTTCTGCGAATGTTACGAGCTATTTTGGCAATGTAATCAACCCTTGGAGGGGGGATCAAGATCAAGATTTAGTCCCTGGAGGCTCATCCGGTGGTTCTGCTGCATCTGTTTCGAGTTTCATGGCTATGGCTGCAACTGGAAGTGATACAGGCGGTTCTGTTCGTCAGCCAGCTGCATTTACTGGGCTTGTTGGCATAAAGCCTACATATGGACGTTGCTCACGATATGGAATGGTTGCATTTGCAAGTTCGTTGGATCAAGCTGGGATATTTGCAAGATCCGTTGAGGATGCTGCAATTTGCTTAGAGACGATGATGGGTTGGGATCCTAAGGATTCGACATCGCTTAATGAGAAAGTGCCTCATTTAAGACCTGCGACGCATGAGTCTGTGAAAGGTATGAAAATAGGTGTTCCGGTTGATATGATGCATCTTGATGGAATAGATCCTGCAGTGCTTGCAATGTGGCAACATTCTGCTGATGTTTTGAAAGCTCAAGGCTGTGAAATTGTGGATATTAAACTTCCAACTTCTAAATATGCGCTGCCCACATATTATGTGATTGCGCCTGCGGAAGCTTCAGCAAATCTTTCGAGATATGACGGTGTGCGTTATGGTTTGCGTGTTGAGGAAGAGGGTATGTCTTTAGATGAGATGTATGAAGCAACGCGTACAGCTGGGTTTGGTACGGAAGTAAAGAGGCGGATTATGATAGGCGCTTATGTGCTTTCCGCTGGTTTTAGGGATGCATATTATATTAAAGCTCAGAAGGTTCGTAGGATTATTGCGAATGAGTTTAATGCAAATTTTGAGAAGGTAGATGCGATTCTTTTGCCGTCAGCTCCAACACCTGCATTTGGTTTTAACGAGAAACAGGATAATCCTGTGGCAATGTATTTAAACGATATTTTCACTATCCCTGCATCGCTTGCTGGTTTACCTGCGATGAATGTTCCAGCTGGAATGCAAAATGGATTACCACTTGGTATGCAAATAGTTGGTAGGGCTCTTGATGAATATACGATGATACGTGTAGCATCTGCACTAGAGAAAGGGTTGGGGATGAATTTTGTAGCTAAAGGATTTTAATTTGGGACTTGGTATGATATTATTTTCTTTAAAAATTCAACGATTTGGTGTATAATCGACTTGTAAATAGTAAGAGTTTGTTAAAAATATGTCACAAAAAAAATTACATCTAGCGCAAGTTGAGCAGAGTGGCTTATCTCAAGTGATACGCTTACCTAGAGCTGTGCACCTTAACTGCAAGGAAGTATATGTGCAAAAATCTCAAAACAATTTGTTGTTTATTCCTGTATCCACACATACTATGAGTGATGTTGATAAGTTCTTTAACTCTCCAGACAAATGTTCTGCGGATTTTATGTTAGACAGAGATCAAGGTGAGATACAACACAGAGATCTATTTTGATGATGACTCAATATCTCCTAGATACAGATACATGTAGCTATATACTCAAGAATAAACCGTTATCTGTATGCAATACATTTAAATCAGTAGGTGTAGATAATATCAGATTATCTTCTATTACAGTAGCAGAGTTATTATATGGAGTGGAGAAAAGTCAATCTCAGAAGATCAATAAGAAGGTTGTAAAAGAATTTGTGTCATTATTTCAAGTGCTTCCATGGTGTGAGAAATCATCTGAAGAATATGCGATGATACGCAACGATCTGGAAAAGCGTGGGGAGCCAATAGGTTCTATGGATATGATGATTGCTGCTCATGCTAAGAGTAGTGGATTGACTTTAGTGACAAATAATTATAAGCATTTTTCTAAGGTAGAGAATTTAAAGATGGTCAATTGGGTTGATCAGTAATCAATAAATTTCCTTTATAAACCCAACGATTTGGTGTATAACCAACGTAACGATATCACAAGAGAGTTCACATGACGAAAACAAAAAATCCTGGCCAAATATTAAATTGTTCATTCTGCGGAAAGCCAGAAAACAATGTAAAAAAACTAATCGCTGGTCCTACAGTTTTCATTTGTGATGAATGTATTGATCTTGCTCATGATATCATCAAAGAAGAAATGAAAGTCAGTGCTGAGGAAAAAACAAGTTCCCTCCCTGGTCCTAA
>CANNRM010000112.1 GCA_947508155.1 Rickettsiales bacterium
CTTTTAACTCCTGTAAGCCTCCTAAATTCTTCGTCTCTAAAATCCCTTAGTGATTCATATCTCATAGTAGAAATTCTCCATAAATTTTCTACTATATTAATCAATTCAATTAGTTATGCAAGAGGTCTATTCTCAATTGCTTCTTTTATCTCGGCAGATTCACTCTCAATTTGCCATAGAATCATATCAAAATCTGGCCATTCAAATCCGAATTTTCTAAGATCTTTGTCAATTTCAACCAATCTCTCTAAAGCTGTTTTTGACATAATCTTCTCCATATCCTAAAGCTTATCTCATTAATCAACATAATCACTAAAAATGAGAATATCACATCGCTAAAAAAATGCCCGCCTTGTACTATTCTACCCATTCCAACAACACCTCCAAATAAAGCCCCAGCAACGAAAACTGCCGGCTGATAGGGCGCAGGAACGATATATGAAAATGATGTGAAATAAAAGCCCATAGAAGCATGACCAGAACTAAAAGAACAATTGCTTTGGCATTGATCAGTATAATGCCCCGCTCGCGAAAATTCCTTAGTTCCACCAAGTTCCGTTACCTGATGAGGCCTTGCACGACCGAAGTTTTCTTTTAACAAGAAATTCACCGAAAGACCTGGACCAATTGCAAGAGCAATTAGCAAAAAAATCATAGGAGATTTTAGCGTGTTGCCTTTTGAAAAGAACCTGAATATAAGGCCCACAAGCAAAGACGCTGTCAGAATAGTTGAAACAACAGGTATACCATTAAAAATAGCCTGTGCCCAAGGCTGCTTAGCGTAAACAAACCCTTCGCCCGGAACATAAAAATGATTGCTAATAGCAAGATCTATCTCGGGAAATATTATCAATAATATCCCGATTATGGCAGTAAAAATGAATGTCCATTTACGTAATTGCATCTAAGGAATATAGATTATTTACATGACAAATTCTAGAGATATTAAATCTGATATCTCATCTCAGCGTCTTTGAAAGAAATTGTTCTATATACCATTTTTCTCATACCAACAAATTTATAGTCTCTTTTTTTAGTTTAAAACCCATGCTTATACCTTTAAAGACCATAATTTTTTAGCACTCTACGAATATTATTTTTTGTAATATAATCCTCAACAGTATCTTTCGTGTTATAAGATAATGCGCCACTATTATTAGCACTAAATTTGGCTTCTACTATTTTTGCAGTTTCAGTACCCTTACCATCTTTTATTAATGTAGCTAGATCTTGTAGATCAGCTTGGTTAGGCCCATCATTAACTCCATTTTTTATCGCCATTTCATAATATTTTTTGGCTTTTGTATAATCTTGCTTTACCCAAGCTTGCTCGCCCAGTAAAATCAAATTATGCTCCAGCAGGAGCAAGGATAATAGGGATCCATTTTCTGCACCCTTAGTGTAGTACTTAATCCCTTCGTCATACTCTTTTTTATCACTATACATAGCTCCTAGAGCCATATATACGTCAGGTGAATCTTTAGCAGCCGCTGCTTTAAGGAGCTTTGTTGCTTGAGAATAATTATTACGGTCTATATCACCATTAATATACATAAAAGCAGCTATAATCTGAGATTGTGAGTGTTCACTATTTGCAGCAGAAAGTAATAATTTTTTACCTTGCTCATATTCTTTATTTGCCTCTTCCTCAGATATTGGATTTTTACTTACTAGTTGGTATGTAAAAATATAAAGATTCCTTACTGCTAGCTCAAATTTTGCTTCTACATTACCCAAAGCAGAAGCCATAGTATAATATTTTTTTGCCAATTTAATACTGTGTTCTACTCCGAATCCACAATAATGCATAATACCCATTAAGAAATAAGCATCTGAGTTTCCATTTTTACCAGCTAAAGAAAATGATTCATAGGCTTTTTTATAGTTCTTCTTAATAAAATAATCCTTAGCTTTTAAGAATAGTGGATCATTTACACCCTTATATGAACTATCTTCAGTAGAGGAAACAATTAATTCTGATTTACTTTCTGCTCTTTCAGTGACACTTAACGCCTCAGCAGTCTCAACTCCCAAGGGGTGTGCATAAATTGAAACTGCGGCGGTTAAAAATGCTAAGAATAATACTCGCAAAAAAACAAAACACTTCATAATAATCTCCAAGAATATTTAAATTATCTGAGCATACTATATTACTATATCTAAAGACACAATAAACATTTATACTATTTACTACAGGACCATTTTAAGTCTCAAATCTGTTATACTAATCTTTGATATAACATAGATTTTGAAGAAAGATAGTAGAAATTTAAGACTATATCAAAGTCCTTGCAATACAAACCACAACAACCTCTTTTGCCCCTGCTTTTTTTAGCTTAGCAGCGCATAGATCAACCGTACTTCCAGTTGTCATCACATCATCAACAAGAATAATCTTCTTACCTTTTATGGACCCTGCAACTGCTATAGAACCTTTCAGATTTTCCTGACGTTGCTTTTTAGAAAGACCAGTCTGAGATTTCGTATGTTTTGTCTTTATCAGCACATCTGGCAACATCTTCACACCCAATTCCTTCCCAATCTCACTGGCCAAAATTTGCGCCTGATTATAAAGCCTGAAAAGCCTCTTCCACTTGTGCATTGGAACAGGAATGATATAATCTGCATCTGAGATAATTTCTCGATGCATATTCACAATAATTTTCGCAAAATTACCAGCTATAAAAGTGCTGTCATGATATTTCAAATCATGAATAAGTTTTTTGCTATGCTCGTCAAATCTAAGCACGCTTCTAGCAAGATCATATGATGGCAGGGTCGTGTTACATTTTAAACATATATCATTACCTTCGCCAGGGTCAAAGCTAAATTCAAAACAACATATTCTACAATATGGTGTTGTAATGAAATTTAATTGAGACCAACAAGTACCACAAAAACCGCCTGTTTCTTGCATTAATTCCGAACAGGAAATACAGCGGGGAGGGTAGATATAATTAAGGATGTGAGTGAGGATTTTCATGATGCTACTATTCTGATCTCCGCGTCTTTGAAGGAAGTAAACTTATACATCATCTTACCAGGTCTAACAAATTTATTTCTCACTATAAACACTACACTCGGCACAGGCTCTGCCCAGCATCTACATCCATAATCACATCCCGGCATTTTATTATCCGGAAGATTCTTTTCATTAGGACGAAATATTTCCCAAGCGCCCCTATATTCTTCTTTTTTTAATTTTGCAATTCTATTGTCTATACTAACATTAAATAGCTGAGTTACTTCTTCTTTTGTTAGCTTTATCTTTCCAGATCTAACCTCATCAAATGACTTACAGATTTCAGCTTCGCGCCATTCTTCTCTTGCTCCCTTCTCATTATCCATATTAAACCCTATACCAACCGTAATTTTCCCTGTAATTGGCTGACCCGCGGCAATAATATTTCGTACCAAGTTAGCGCCATTTTTTGCGCCAACTCTATCATCATATGCCTCCAAGTAAAAACCTTCTAGTTTAGCAAAAAATCTCTGCATATAATTTTCAAACATCTTATTAGCATTTGGATCACTTACATTTAAATTGTGAATA
>CANNRM010000113.1 GCA_947508155.1 Rickettsiales bacterium
GAGATATTTTCAACGGGATCAAAGAACCAAGACCCTCCCCATCCAAGCTCGCGATATGCCCACCAACTACCAAGAGAAATACCAGCTGTTAGACACCCAAGCGCAAATTTGGATGCAGTATAAGCAATTTCCATATCATCACGTTTGCCAGACAGCAGCATCCCCACAAAACATACATATGGTATGATATATGTAACATATCCGAGATACAACATAGGCGGATGAATCGCAATTGCCATATCTTGCAAAACTGGGTTCATTCCAAGCCCTTCAATTGCCGCATGTGGTATGTGCACGAATGGGTTGGATGTACAGTAAATTATCATCATCATAGCAGCTAAGATGATGCTCATAAGCCTAATACTACTAACATTGTTTATATAAAATGACGAGATAAAACTAACAACCGCCATCATGCTAGCAAAAAATAACAATGATGAATCGTGATTCCCCCATAATGATCCAATCTTGTAAATAAGAGGCTGTTTTGTGCTAGAGTAAAAAAACACATTTTGCACAGAAAAATCGTTAGTAATAAATGCATAAAGCAAAGAGAGGCAAGATGTGATTATGCAAGTTGCTTGAAAATAAAAGAGTGGTCTGTAACGACCTGTTGTTGAATATAACAATCCTGATGCAATAGACAAAAGAATAAGCATTTTGCCGAGAAGTGTTATCATACCATTTCCCAAATTAAATTGCGCAGATGAATTTTGAATGGTGAGCTCCAGCATCGTATACTTAATACGTGAGGACAGCGAGATCCATGAAAAAATTCATCTGTGCGGTTAATTTCGGAATATGGTATCATTTAACCTTCACTGCCAACAATATCAACAATAACAGACTTAATCTGATTACGCTTCCTAACTGCTATAGTCATTTTAAGATTATTGATTATAAAATTCTCACCCTGCTCAGGCAGCCTTGTTGCATGGTTTATAATCAGACCCGCAAGGGTGCTCGCCTCTTCACCAGGCAAAGTCCAATTCATCTCTCTATTAAGATCTCTGATCGATATAGAACCATCAATCACAAATCTTGCAGCGCTCTTTCTTATAATGCGCTCAACTTGTTTGTCATGCTCATCGTCAATCTGCCCTACTATTTCTTCTATAACATCCTCAAGAGTTACAATCCCTTGCAGGTCACCATATTCATCAATTACCATAGCAAAGTGACTTCTGCGTTTTCTAAACTCATTTAATTGCTGACTCACAAGCGCATGATTAGGAATAAACCAGGGTTCTGACATAAAATCTGCAGCATACACTTTACTATAATTGAACCCATGAGAATGCAGCGCTTTCAAAAGATCTCTAATATGCAATATACCAACTATATTGTCGCGATTATCCTTCCACATAGGAATGCGCGTATGTGGCGAGGCAAGAGCGGCTGAAACTATATCTTTCACCGGCAAATCTGCATTGATCATTTTAACATTCGAACGATGCACCATAATTTCGTCAATGGTAATCGATCCAAGATCAAGCACGGCACCAAGCATATCCCGGTCATTCTTAAACACATTCCCTTCTTGGTGGTGATGCTCAATAGCTCCTCTAAGCTCATCCGTTGCAGATACATGCGGATTTAAATTGATTCTAAACACAAAACAAAAAACTCGTACAATAAGATTAAGCCCAAAATTCACTGGATATAAAATCCACATCAAAATATTGACATATGGCGACACATGAAGCGCAATATTTTCCGCATGCACAACTGCAATGGCTTTAGGTATTACTTCGCAGAATACGATGATGAAAATAGACATCAAGGTTGATGAAATCAACGTGCCAAATTCCTCTCCATAAAGGCTAATAAACAGCCCTGCAGCTACCGTAGTACAGATAGTGTTAGAGATAGTATTCATTACTAAAATAGTACTTATAACCTTATCTTTCATTTTAAGAAGTTTAAGGACCATATTAGCCTTTGTGCTACCTTCAGCCTTGAGCTTTTGCATACGCCCTGGAACGGCTGCAACCATAGCTGTTTCAACGCCGGAAAGACAAGAGGAAAATAGCAGTAGACCTGCTATTATGAGTGATGATATTAGGACCATATGTGGGTTTTTGTGTTTATATGGTCCTATTTAATCAAAGTTTAGGGGTTTATGCAAGGAAATTCGTTACATTACTCATCATCACTCACACCAAAAAATTCTAAAACATCCCCTGATGGTGAACCGTTAGAACTTACATCATCATCGCTTACCTCTACAACATCATCGAGCGGAGAGCAATACCCAGTCTCTTGCATCAATACAGATGCATCATATGTACAAGTAGTGTACATAACCTCTGTTTTTAAAGGATCAATTATAAACTCTTCACTTCTATTTTTAGCTATACAATGATCATATAACGACAAGCATTGCATCGCATCTTCTAGATTCACGGCAGGATAACAATCCGTTATTCCAGCACTTACCATTATTTCATATGGCTTCGTCTCTAAAAACTCATTGATTGATTTCATAAAATCATCAGCACTAAATTCACGTGGCTTTTCAAGTTTTGACTTATATTTTAGCAATGTCAAAGCGCCATAATATTGCCTTTGATCTATTGCACAATCTATCAAGTTTTTATCCCTTATTGCCTGAATCTTTTCATCTTGCGTCATTCCATCTATATCTATTGCAGCTAGATCTCTGAACAATATACCCTCTTTAGTAGGGATACGCTCTTTCACAAATTTTGCAAATTCATCTGATTTTTCTTGTGCACTTTTTGGGTGAGTTGTGATTTTATGCTTGATGGTTTCGAAAGCTCTATCTGCAACATCAATATTACGAGCTTCTGTGGTAAGTTTTGATTTTGGTTTATGTTTATGTTTGAATCGTGGCATATCTGCACCCCTCCATTTATGGGCAGAGAAGATGCTACAATATATCTTCACAAAATAAAAATATTTTTTATCACCGAACTACTAATCCCCACAATTCCAAGATGATTATAACAATTACCTGGAATATGTAATACTAGGAGCAAAGCACGACCCGTCTCTGCGAAGCTTCTTAGCGAAGACAGAAGCCTATTCTTATAGGCGAGCTCTGCAGTCGACGACGTAATACTTATTCCCGGTAATTGGTATTAATGCAAATTTATAAAATTACACTATATGCACAAAAACATTATCATGGTACAATGAAGTCATCAGGGGTTGAAAAAGCTTCTGATAAACTTGGTGGGGAGGATAAAATGTCTAATACACAAAAGATATTTCAACATCACAACGCCGAAAAATATCAATATCATTACACTAACAAACACAATCATAAACCCGCAAACTTACTAGATCTGTACCACAATAAATTCGTAAGTACTTTACATCATAAATATGCAACAAGTAGCGTAGCTTTAGATCCAAATCATGACATTCCGCTTAGCAATGGATGTATAAGTAATGGCTTAGGTTCAGGCTCAGCTGCAGCATCTTTGATTCCAGTTATTGGCAGTATAATTGGAGGCATAGCTAATATAGCAAGCTTTATAGCCTCTGCGGCACATCAACACAAAATAGAAGTGA
>CANNRM010000114.1 GCA_947508155.1 Rickettsiales bacterium
AATGCTATATCATGCACTCCAAAATCTAATCTCGAATTAACCTGACATCTATTTGCTTGTATATTTCTATGCGACATAACCACCGCTTTTGGCTGCCCCTCTGTGCCAGAAGTAAAGAGTATTATTGCCGCTTGTTGATCATCCATTTTTTCACAAATCATATTGTAATAAAAATCTGGAGCGAAACCGGCAATCAACCCTTGAATCTTCGATATAGGCGTAACTTCTTTACGTAAATCTTCTAAATATATAATATTAAATTTTGCCTCTAATGTTTTTGCAAGTTCACCAAGTTCAGCTTTCTCTATAAATGTACGAGAAGTATAAATAGTACGCACTTGCGCTGTTTCGCATGAAGAAATAATAGAACTTGCACCTGATGTAAAATTCAACATCGCTGTAACGCGTCCAAATGCTTGCATCGCAAAAAATGTAATAGCTGTGCCAACGGCATTAGGTAGCATCAACCCCACATATTCTCCCGCTGTTGTAGATTTTGCTATGAGTTTTCCGAGGACATATGCTTTGATTAGAACTTGTCTATAGGTTGTTGTATTACCATCTTTATCCTGTATGATTTGTGTTCCAAAACCATGTACTTTACCTGCATCTATGAGAGATTGGAAAATCGTTTTTTGATAATCCGTGCTTTCAAACATCATATCACACATAATGTCATATAATTTAGCACCAAGATACTTCCTACGTTGACGACTGAATGATTCGTCTGGCGCATCTAGTTTCACTGGAGGCAGAATTGTGATAATAATTTTAGGGAAGAGTTTTTTCTTCGTGAAATATCTCAGTTTAGAGAAATGAGTATATTGCGCTCCATCAATACGTATTGGCAAAATTGTTGCATCAGCTTTATCCGCAATCATCCCTGGGCCTTCGTAAATCTTCATCAAAGATCCAGTTGCACTAATACGCCCTTCTGGGAAAATAACTACTTTCCTATTCTTTTTAACCTCATTGATCAAGCTTTTGATTGCCATAGGATTGCTAGGGTCAATCTGAAAAGTTCTACCTACTTTGATGAATGGCTTCACCCAACTACGATTAGCTACTTCTGTATTAGCAGCAAATGTCACTCTTTCTGGCAAATATACTGCAAGTAATGGTGGATCAATAAGTGATACGTGGTTTGCAATAATCACCGCTCTTTTACCGGCTTTTTCAAAGTTTTCGAGCCCACGCACTTCTACATTATACATTTTATCGAATAGAAACTTAAATATAGCTCTAACGATTGGTTCTGGTACAATTCGCGCTTCTGGTAATAACGTAAATATATACGCAGCAACGCAGATATTCATAATGCTGATTATTAGAATGACATAAGGAACTGTAAAACCTAATTTAAACAATATTGATAGAAGAATTGTAGATGCTATCATGAAGATTGCATTCATCACATTGTTCGCAGCAATAACGCGCGAACGATAATTAGGAGAGCTGAAATATTGCATTACCGCAAAAAGTGGAACTGCATATAATCCGCTGATAGCAGAGAGTAAGAACAGATCAAGCAATATACGCCAATGATTCAGGGTAGAAAGAAAATCCCACACACTAATCAACGTTTCTGGTTCATATTTTACTGTGCTTAGTTTGCTTGCAAAGAACAAATCTATACCACATAGACTTAAGCCAATCGCAGAGATAAATACATATTTCGTAGTGATTTCATTTTCGAATAATTTATTACACCAGAATGACCCAAATCCCACACCTATAGAAAATACTGCAAGGAACAAATTTGCAACACTTTCATCCGCGCGGAATACATCCTTTGCAAGCATCGGAATTTCGGCAAGAAGAGCTGCACCTATAAACCAAAACCATGATATGCCCAAGATTGTCAGGAATACCTGTTTCTTCGAATAAGAATATTTCATTATATTGATGGTTTCTTGGATCAGATTGTAATTAATAACGAGATCAGGAGAGGCATTATTTGATTTTGGAATATAGAAACTTGCAATAAATCCTGCAATTGCAAAGAAAACCATTATAAATATAACAAAGCTTGCGCCGGAGAGATAAAATCCGCCGAGCAAAGTACCAATAAGAATTGAAATAAACGTCCCAGCTTCTACATAACCATTCGCGCCGAGCAGTTCGTCCTTATGGAGTTGGTCAGGCAGCATCGAATATTTTAATGGGCCAAAGAAAGTTGAATGTATACCCATAAGGCCTATACATACATATAAAAGCGTTATGCTTTCGTGATGGAATGAATACACGGCAAGCAATGCTATACCGATTTCCGCAAATTTTATTATTTTTACCACATCGGATCGCTCAAATTTATCAGCAACCTGCCCCGCAAGCCCTGCAAATATGATAAATGGGGATATAAAGACAGCATTGGCGATAAGTATCATCAGAGCTGCTGGCATTGAAGATGTTTGTGAAAGCTTGTATGTAACAAGCATTACGAGTGCGTTTTTAATTAGGTTGTCATTAAAACATCCACAAAATTGCGTTAAAAACAAAGGAAGAAAACGCCTTTCCTTTAGTAGGTAGAGTTGGTTAGTATCCATTCATTCTCCCTTCTACCAATTGCCGGAATCTATGTTCTAAGCAATTGCTATGATAAAATGTTGCGTCAACCGAAGTGAAATTGATCATAGGGAATTTGGGGAAGGATGTCAAACTGTATGAGTGGGGGCAGAAATTTTATCATCTTAGTAGAAGCAAAATGACATTATCGTCAAGAGTCTGCTAACAGAGTTAAGTCGCTACAGCATGATTCGAGCTATTTTCCGTCCAATGTGGTAGTCCATTCCAGATTAGCCGAATTTTTCGATGACTTCGCAATCTATCCCAAGTCCCAAATTTCTTGTACAAATGGAATTTGAATGGCGATCTTCCGCAGCGTACACTTAGTACGTGAGGACGGATCGACCATGATAAATTGCGTTTGTACAAGAAATTTCGGACATTGGGATTATTCCTTCATGCTCCAAAACCCTATCACCCCAATCCCAATACCACCAAGAACAACAGAAAAAGCGGCCTGATAAGCATCCGCTCCATAAACCAACGCATCCGTTGTAGATGAGATAAAGAAAGTATCAAGAATAAACCCGATCAAACCGTGATATATAAATCCAAAAAGCATTATTATCATGTTCAATAAGGCCATAGATACGGACACATTTTGTCCAGCTAATAATTTATGAGCCATAGTAAAACCCAAAAGTTGATAGGCAGATAATAGACCAATCACAGTACATAACGCATATATCACTTTAACATTCAATAATGGAACACCAAATAAAATCATCAGAGTAGCAATCGCTCCAAGCCCCATATAGACAATCATTCTAGATTGCGAGGCAAGACGCTTACTTAAAAAACCCAACACCAAACTCCCCACTCCAAGCCCTACAAAAATCAAGGTAATACTTAATGAACTTTCCCAAGATGTGAGATTATGTATTTGTAGCAAATAATTTCCACCCCATAAATCAGCAAAGCCTGATAATGGCCCAACCATAAGCCCAGTACAAATTCCAATGG
>CANNRM010000115.1 GCA_947508155.1 Rickettsiales bacterium
AAAGCGGAATAATGCAAAACAGATCTGACATTAGTATTACAACATTTTCGAATGCATGCAATGTGTCATTTTTGACTTTTTTTGTTTTTTCGATACTTTTCTTTTTTTCTTCGATCGCTCAAGCAGAGATTCTTCGTGGGGTGCATATTGTTGCGACTGGTAATAACCAATATGAAGCAAAAATTCGTGCTCATGATGATGGCATGACCCAGGCACTTAGTTTGATAGCTGATCAGATAGGTGTAAAAAATGCATTTTTCGATCATGTTCCATATCCTGAATTAAAGGCTGTTTTTTCTGTTGATAGCATCATTTCTGAGAATGCATTTGATGAAAAATACACAGCTGATGTGAATTATTTTTATACTAATATAGGTGTAAATCAGCTCATTCTTAAATATGGCAATGATGAGGTTAAAAAGCAATTTTTTGACTATGTTGTGATTCCGGTATTTAAGCAGAAAAAAATGATTTCATTTATGGATTCTAAGACCGACTGGCTTGAGACTTGGATAGAGAATTCAGAGGAATGTACAAAACATAAATTATTACCTATTGATCCTACTAAAAAGTCTTTGAAAATCACACCATCCAACATATTTTCAATGTCTTATGTAGATTTTTTAAATCAATTACAAACTAAGAGATTTAAAAATGTTTTGATAGCCATTTGCGAATATTTTACACGTGACGATGGAACTATGTATTTTAAAGTTACAACGCAAGAGCTTACTTCTACTGGGAAAAATGTGACAGAAACTAAGTATGATATTGCTGATCCTGACCATGCGAAGAATTATTTTGATGTAGCGATAGCGCGTATTATGGCAACATATGGCGACAATGGTAGTTATGATATGCATTATAAAAATTCCAGTGATGTTGCGTATGTCTCTGAGAAAATTATAGCGCAAGATGGTAAGAAAAAAGCTGGTAGCGTGCTAGATGCTTTGCTTATGCAGCCTAAAGCGGGCAAAAAACTTACTAAAGTTGAAATGAGGCTCGATGTGTTTTCAAGTGAAGAGTTGGAGCATATAAAGACTAAGCTTCATGATGTGAAAGAAGTCGTGAAGTTCCAAATTGATATGGATGATAGCAAGAGCTACAAAATCGCCTTATATATAGATGGTTCTATAGAAAATTTGGCAGAAGGTTTGTATAATCATGATATTAGTTATAAGCTATATGATGGGCAGTATGTGATGTTTGAGTTGGTGTCAGGAATATAAAGAGCGTCATTGCGAGCGATTGAAAATCGCGTGGCAATCTCCCTTTTATACTTTTATAATTAAGTGAGATCACCACGTCGTCCGTCTTCGCTAAAGCTACGACGAGACTCCTCGTGATGACGCTCGTAAGATAAGATCGGGCTATGCTCAAGACCGAGGATGACTATGCGTAGCAAAGAGGTAATAACATAAAAAGACAATATTATGATCAAACTTAGTATTACTGGAATTTTCTTAGCGCTAGTGACGGGCTTTTTGTGTTTTAAAATCCCTGATATTATGTCGCCATTTGTAATTGCTTTTATTTTTGCATATCTTCTCAATCCATTGGCTATTATTTTGAATAACAAGCTTGGTATGAGTCGTTCTATCACGGCTATTATAATCTCTCTATTGCTCATAGTTCTTATGGTTACAGCTATGATATATCTTGTGCCGCTTATATATACACAAATATCTGCTTTGATTCATCATATTCCAGAATATGAATCTTATATAACCAATAATCTTGTGCCTGTTTTTGTCAAAAAAATGGGAGCTATTGACCCTCAGATTGCTACCAGGTTGAAGCTAATTGTTGATCAGGGTATCAATACTTTGTTTGGTGTGTTTAGCCATGCGGCGCACAATGTATGGTCTTATACTATGGCAACTATACATATCCTATTATTCATGACCCTTGTGCCTGTGGTGCTATTTTTTGTTCTGAGAGATTGGGATCATATGGCAAAAAGTTTTTTTGATTTATTTCCAAAATATCATCAAAAATTTGTCAAAACATTATTTCAAGATATAGACAATGTTCTTGGCGCATATCTTCGTGGTGAAATGATTGTATGTTCAATATTAGCAACATATTATTCAATTGGGCTAACTCTGATAGGTATGGATTTCGCTGTATTGCTTGGCGTAATATGCGGATTTTCAATCATTCTTCCGTTGATAGGTACAATAATTGTTGTTATAGCTCTTGCTACAGTGGGGTATTTTACATTTGGTTTTTCTGTTAGTATGATTTATATAGGTATTATATATCTATTTGGAGCGGCTGTAGAGGGAGCGATATTATCTCCAAAAATCATTGGTGATAGTCTTGGAGTAAGCCCTGTATGGATTATTTTTGCTGTGCTATTATTTGGCTATATTGCAGGCCCTGTTGGTATATTAATGGCTATTCCTACTACTGGGGTGATAAAGGTAATTTTAACTCATTTGAAGCAGGATTATAAGAAGAGCGAGTTGTATAATAGTAAGTAGTGAAAGAAGTTATGCAACAATATACATTACCTTTGCGGGGTCCACGTAAGTATCATGCTGATGATTTTATCTTCTCTAGTTGTAATGCCGAGCTGCGCGCGGTTGTGGATAATATATCTAAAGAGTGGGGGCATAAGCCTTATCCAGAAATAATTCTTCTTGTTGGGCCAAAAGCTTCTGGCAAAACTCATTTTTGTAATCTTATCCATCAGAGAGATTCTTCTGTAATGATTATAGATGATATAGATGCTAAAGAGGAAGTTGATATATTTCACGCTTTCAATTCATGTCATGAAAATAATCAGAGAGCGCTTTTTACCTGTAAGGAATATAAGAAGTTTAATCTGCCAGATTTGAAGTCGCGTCTTGCATCTGTGAAAGTGGTGAGTATAGATTTGCCGGATGATTTGATGATGAAATCCTTGCTTATTAAGGCTTTAACTGAGAGGTCTATCAAGGTTTCTGACGAAGTTATAAAATTTCTGCTTACACGTGTTCCTCGGAGTTTTGCTGCTGTGGAAAGTAGTGTAGAGCTTATTGATAGACTTTCAATTGAGCAAAAACGCAATATTAGTACGCATTTTTTGTCTTCTATTAACCTCAATCTTGATGAGTTATGAGAATATTAAAATAAAACATCTTGTCTTTGCGTTAATAAAAGATTAACATGATAGTATGTATTAACTAAAAATAATATGTATCATGAAAAGATTCTCAACTCCATCATCATTATCATCATCATCTCCATTATCAGCATCATCTCCTCAGCTTCACCATAGGACTATTACTGCTTTACAAAGTGCAGCACAGATACTTGCAACAAGTTTGCATAGGGTTTCTACATCTTTCTTAAATGCAGCAGAAACGGCTATAGATTATAAACTACCACTCTTTAATCAGATCAAAAATCTCCATTTCCACGATGTTATGCGGACGTTTAATCAGCATAACGCACCAGCTGCAGATGAGTTGTTACATGGCCATGTAGTTGGACATAACCACACAGTTTTCTCTGTAGCTCTATCACGAGTTGTTGAGGG
>CANNRM010000116.1 GCA_947508155.1 Rickettsiales bacterium
CCCTAAAACCATGTGTCTGTCATAGGGGGTGAAAGCTTACTATTTTTGTGTAGCCTAAAGTGGAATTATTTAACTGGGTCCCCACTTTCGCGGGGGTGACAAGAAGTGAGATTTTCGTGAGCCGTTCCTTATACCCCGTTCTTCTCGACTATCATCTTCTTAATCTCGCCAATGGCTTGCGCGGGGTTCAAGCCCTTCGGACAAGTTTTAGTGCAATTCATAATAGTATGACAACGATATAATTTAAATGGATCCTCAAGTTCCTCAAGGCGCTCACCTTTATGCTCATCGCGAGAATCAGCAAGCCAACGATAGGCCTGAAGTAGCACGGCGGGGCCTAAATATTTATCACCATTCCACCAATAGCTTGGGCATGAAGTTGAACAACATGCGCATAGAATACATTCATATATCCCATCAAGTTTGGCGCGATCTTCCGGTGATTGTAATCTCTCGCTTTGTCCTGGGGCTGGAGAATCAGTCTTGATCCATGGCTCAATCGATGCATATTGCTCATAAAAATGAGTCATATCTGGCACTAGATCTTTGATCACTTTCATATGCGGCAAAGGGTAGATATTTATATCTCCCTCAATCTCTCCAATAGGCTTAATACAAGCAAGCGTATTGGTGCCATCTATATTCATAGAACAAGATCCACAAATACCTTCTCTGCAAGAACGACGGAATGTAACTGTAGAATCCATCTCATTTTTGATTTTAATCAGAGCATCCAACACCATTGGACCGCAAGCATCAAGATCGATTTCATAAGTATCCACACGAGGATTTTCGTTTAAATCTGGATCATAACGATAAATACGCACACGTTTAGGACGTTTTGCTTCTTGTAGTTCTACGTGAACTTTGCCCTCTTGTACGCGGGAATTTGGTGGTAATCTTAATTCAGCCATTATCTTGCTCCTTAATATACTCTTTTCTTCAGCGGGATAGTCGTAATTTCATCGGTCAAAGTAGTCATAACAACAGCTTTATACTCAAGTTTTACCTTGCCTTTAGCGTCTATAGAAGCCAAGGAATGTTTCAACCAATTTTTGTCATCGCGTTCAGAAAAATCTTCTCTCGCATGAGCGCCGCGGCTCTCATGACGATTCGCTGCAGCATGTACAGTAACAACAGCTTGATCTAGCAAATTAGCAAGTTCTAAAGCTTCAACAAGATCGCTATTCCAAATGAGAGATCTATCCGTAATTTTGATATTTGCATAATCCTTACGTGCAGCATCAATCAATTTTACGCCTTCATCTAGAACATCTTGAGTTCTAAATACAGCAGCGTGATTTTGCATGATTTTTTGCATATTCAAACGCAATTTTGAAACTGGAATATCGCCATTTGCATTGCGAATATTATCGAATCTGGTAAGAATCTTGTCTATACTATCTTGTGATATTTTAATATGCTTAGTTCCAGGTTTTACTACTTCTGCCGCGCGAATAGCAGCAGCGCGACCAAATACTACCAAATCAAGCAAGGAATTAGATCCAAGCCTGTTTGCGCCATGCACAGAAACGCATGCTGCTTCTCCAATTGCCATTAATCCTGGGACGATTTTATTATCATCCTTCCCATCTTTAATCACAACTTCAGAATGGTAATTTGTAGGTACGCCGCCCATATTATAATGTACCGTTGGAATTACTGGAATTGGTTCTTTTGTTACATCAACACCCGCAAAAATCTTGGCAGTTTCAGAGATCCCAGGCAACCTTGCATGTAGAACTTCTGGTGATAAATGATTTAAATGTAGATAAATATGATCCTTATTTGGGCCAACGCCACGCCCTTCACGGATCTCTATTGTCATAGAACGTGATACGACATCGCGAGATGCAAGATCCTTTGCATGAGGAGCATATCTCTCCATGAATCTTTCGCCTTCAGAATTGACTAAATATCCACCTTCACCGCGTGATCCTTCTGTAATCAAGCAACCAGAACCATAAATGCCAGTTGGGTGGAATTGTACAAATTCCATATCTTCCAATGGTAAGCCAGCGCGAATAGCCATACCACCACCATCTCCAGTGCAAGTATGAGCAGATGTTGCAGAAAAATATGCACGACCATACCCACCAGTTGCAAGAACCACGATATGTGCCCGGAATACATGGATTGTTCCATCGTCCAAATTCCATGCTACCACGCCCTTGCATTCACCATTTTCCATGATAAGATCAAGAGCAAAATATTCTACGAAAAATTCTGCTTTATGTTTTAAAGCCTGCTGATAAAGAGTGTGCAAAATTGCATGACCAGTACGGTCAGCAGCGGCGCATGTACGTTGCGCAGGAGCACCTTCGCCAAATTGTGTTGTCATACCACCAAAAGGACGTTGATATATTTTCCCCTCTTTAGTACGAGAAAATGGTACACCATAATGTTCAAGCTCAATTATTGCAGCAGGAGCATTTTGACACATATATTGAATTGCATCTTGATCGCCAAGCCAGTCTGACCCTTTTACGGTGTCATACATATGCCAGCGCCAATCATCCTCGCTCATATTACCAAGTGCAGCGCTGATACCACCTTGAGCAGCAACAGTATGGCTTCTAGTCGGAAAAACCTTGGTGATACATGCAGTTCTAAGCCCAGCTTCTGCCATGCCGAATGTTGCACGTAAACCAGCGCCACCAGCGCCAACTACAACAACATCATATTCGTGATTTATTACTTCGTAATTTTTCATTTTTCTTTCCTTGCCATAAGTAACATATTGTCATCCCCGCGAAGGCGGGGATCCAGTTCAAAAATCCCTTAATATTATATTCGTATCAATGACACTAATGCTAATTTATTTTGCTGGATCCCCGCCTTCGCGGGGATGACAACAAATAATCACAAAACCATCAAATAAACCAATGCCGCCAATGATGCAATAATCGTAATGTATGAGAACAATTTGATCCCAAATATCAACCCATATCGCGCGCATAAATTAGGCACATAATCTTCTATTACAACCTGCATTCCAAGCGCTGCATGGTAAAAACTAGTCATAATCAATATCATCAGAATGATAGCATTTTGTGGTTTCTGTAATGTTAATACTATATCTGATGGAGATTTTCCGGAAATAGAGTGAGCGAATGCAAAAATCCAGATAATGCATAAAGCGATAATCACAGCAGTAGCACGTTGCATTAACCAATGATGCATTCCACTCTTTGCAGATCCCATGCCTTTGGCCTTTGCTAGGCCTGTACGAAAATCTTTTGTCATAATCTTTCCTTTCATTTGTCTTGTTTTGTACCAGGTTTTTTTGCTACATCTTTAGTCTTCTCTGCTATCGCTAAGCCGCATCTAAACGAGTAAAGGGATAATTTTGCGGATAATATCATTATCACTCCACATATTATGCATATTATAATATACCCCCAAAGCGGCAATGCATCCGCGCTTTTCGCTAATATGGTCAAGTAACATGCTCCAATTAGCACAGGAATACCAGAAATTACGGCCACCGCAACCCATGCTGCTAAAATTTGTGATATTGCCATCC
>CANNRM010000117.1 GCA_947508155.1 Rickettsiales bacterium
TCTCTTTCCTCGTCTGTAAGTGACATGGCCGAGTAGTTATATTCTATGACTGATATTTTATTTAATACTCTCATACTACCTGCATTCTCATTGAGAGAAAATCTGACGATATAATGCCCTTCATCAAGTTTGGACCAAGATTTTACAGTTAGGCTAGTGGTATTTTTTTGTCCATATAATAGCGTAGGATCATGATCTTTGTCACGTATATAATTTATATATACTCCATATATTTGTGGTGTGGATAATAGTCTTACTACTTTTTTTGCGTAAGTATCAAAATCTACTGGATTATATGTTTCACGTGCTATGAGGTATTTTTTCATAAAATATTTTGATAATTCTTCTTTACCACTAAGTGTATCTAAGGAAATTGGATTCACTACTCTAGCAATACCAGTATTATCATCAATTTGGATCACAAAAGGATCAAATTCTTTAGAAAGAGAAATTTTTGTTATTCCTATCACAGATACTGATACCGCGATCAAACAAAATATTGCAATCATCACCATTACATTGCGTTGTATGAGAGCGATTTCGTATCTTTCCTCAAACCAAGTTTTTGTAGTTTCGATCTCTGTTTTTGGCGTGGTATTAGAGTCTACATCTGTATTACGCTTGAATAAATCTAAAATCTTTAGCATTATGATCGTTATTTTGAATATTGTTAATAGTGACCCATTTACCCATCTCCCATAAAAAGCTCACCATAGTCAATCTAATATCACCAAAAGAATTTATCAAGAGTTGTTTTTATAATATGCTTAAGCAACCACAATATTTTAAGAATCTATGCAATTAATACACTATATTATCGTTTTGGCGATTTTTATTCCGCATATAATCTTTGCTGATGCTCAGTCAGATTGGGATAATATACGTTTTTATGGTCTACCAGGTGGTAAATCTTATAATATAAGCATGGGATCTGGTTTTTTTGTGAACAGAAATTATATCGTAACAAATAGGCATGTTGTAACAGATTGTAAAAATATCGCAATTCGTGGTGCGGTTTCCCCAAGGCTTGTGAGTCTTGTAAAGGTTGATCCAGATTTAGACCTTGCCCTGCTTTATTCTGATGCTGAGCCTCAAAAAATTCCTTATCTCCGCATAAACTATGATCAAATTTCTAAGGATGATATTTTGTTTACAGTTGGATACCCCATGGAGCGTGGAGAAACTGGTGAATATATTATCAAGCAAGCCCAAGTTGTTGACGTTACAAGAAATCCTAATAATGGTTTTAGTTCTATTAGTTTTACAGATGTTGTAAATCATGGTAATAGTGGCGGGCCTGTTCTAGATAAGAATTCTAATATATCAGGCGTTGTGGTTGCTAAAATTACTTATTATGAAGATGAGGCGCGTCAAATTCCGTCGAAGTCTATAGGAGTCGCGATAGGTCTTGACGGGTTGATTGATTTTCTAAGGAAGAATAATATATTTTTCGCTGCTAATTCAACATATGATGTCTTCACTAATTATAACCCTGATAGCATAGTTAGGGATTACGTAGTCAATATACATTGTGTCCAGGAATGATTTTTGGTTATCTGGAAACAGAAGACCCACGATTCTTGATTTGAGAGACTACTTCATCTGCAGTTTTGATGTGGAATTTTTTGGTTTTAAACATATCTGTAAATTTTCTAGTTGATGCTTGTTTTTCTGAAGATACATTCTGGACAACTAAGCTAGCGTGTGAGAGGGCATTTGGTTGTTTGTGAGGAGATATTTCTGTATGTGCTTTGACTAGCTGGTTTTGAGAGAATTCTATTCGTTCTCCTTCATCATTCGTCATTGAAAATGTTTTATCTGCTTTGGTAATTGGTTTCTTATTCTCCGCTATTTCATTCTTGAGTTTGTGAAATATTGCTGTGTCGCATTTGATTGGCTCTAAGCCGGTCATTGCTTCATCAAATGAAACTTCTTTGCCAGTTTTTGAGCGCAAGTGCCCCTGATGTTCGACTATAACATTTTTAAAATTTTCAAGAGAGTGATCTTGTACTTGGCTAGTGAGTCTGCCGTGCGATAAAAATCCAGCTATCGACCGTACTATCGGTATGCTATTTGTTTTTTTGGCGATCCATCCACACATTTTGTTAAAGGTGTTGAGTGGTTTTTGTCCTTCCGGAACTATGGTAAATTTTTCCCCGACTTGTTTGTCCATTGTATTGATAAAATTATCGCGGTTGTTAATTGCTTTGAAGCTGCATCGTGCCTTGATGTCTTCTATATCCATTTTAGGGCTAGTAGGGTGCGCTTTCGCAAATGATTTACAGACACCTTCTACAGCAGTATGAGCCCCTGGATTATCAAAAGTAACAGTTGATATTTGGCCTTCCCTTATATCTATGCCTTTATTTTTCATGCGCATTATCATATCAGCTGCTGCGCAATCTGCCATTACCGCCCCAAGAGAATGGCCAGTAAAATTGAAAGTATAATCTTGTAGATTATCACCTAATTCTGTAATTATCATCTCGTTAAGATTTTGGGCAGCTTCAATTTTTCTGGGAACATAACCAGCGGCAAGTCTAGCATCGTCACGTAAATCTGCTATAGCACGTTTGGATCCTTGATCTACTCTTGTTCCAGCAACTGCATATGTAATTTGTTTGGTTTCTTTATCTATGATTATTGCTGCTCTAAACTCTGCGTGATTCGTATCATCCATTAGATCGGAGAGGATTAGCCCTTTGCCATCTAATACTCTTGCGTCTATTTCGTCAGTTATAGGGTCTTTTAGATATGCGAAATTTGCTGCCAACACATCTTTTGCTAGTCGCTGCTCCCCAACATTATATAATTTAACACTATCTTTGCTCATGCGCGCGATCCTAATCTAGTTCTCGGTAAGGCTTATTTTTTTTGAAGAAAAAGTTTTTGATTCTAGTTTTAAAACTTATCTGTATTTTATTTAAATTCGGCTCATAAGGCTTGCCAGTTAGCTTGCCGTAGATATCTATCAAGTCAGGTATTACTTCATTATAGTATATATGATATAAATTACCCATCATAACAGATGTTGTAATATGACCCCATTTTATACATTGCTGTGGTACTCTTGCAAGAGCTTCAACACAGGCAATGGCGATTTCGGCTTCTTTATCTGCTCGTTTATAGACATCTGCTATTGGTGCGAGGTTGAATTTCATGTCGTCTATCATTGCTTGAATCATTAGGCCCATATATTGTTCTTGCTTGAATCTTTTTACGAATAATAGAGATGGTGTAGATGCTAACCTTACCAATTTATTTTCATAAAAATATATCATCATGGAATGATATAGGGTTTTTAAATTATGTAGCTTGTTTTTTCTATAAAATTTTAGTGAGGTTTCATGATTTATTAGTTCATTCATTCCGTTGTTCATAAGATATGCTAAAATCTCATTACATTTTGCAATATCATTTACTCTGCCAGCTTTGACATGAGGTGTTGCTTTAGTGCATGAAAAATTTGCTGAATGACGGCCTATTTGACGACCCATGTCATCGCGTTTGATGTCTGAAA
>CANNRM010000118.1 GCA_947508155.1 Rickettsiales bacterium
CTATTTTTATGTCGGTGCAAAAAACATACATAGATCATCATGGGAAACTAGTGTTGCCATATCGTCTTAGAAATCAACTACATCTTAAACCAGGTGATGAAGTTTCTATAGAGTGCCAAGATGATAAGATAGTTGTGAAAACTGCATATATGGCTTTAGAAAAGGCGCGCAGAGCTGTGCGAAAATATGTAGGAGATGATGAATCTCTTTTAGATGAATTGAAAATTATGAGAGCAGAAGATGCGTCAAAAGAATAGAGTTTTATTTGATACGTCTGCAATTATTGCTATAATTCATAAAGAGCCTGGTTTTGAAGAGTTAGAGGTGCATGTTAATTCTATTGCAATGTCTATAGTCAGTTTTTGCGAAACAGTAGGGTGTCTTAGAAAAAAAGGTATGCCATTAACAGAGGTGCATGAGTGTTTGGGGATGTTAATCGCAGAAATTATTGATTTTGATATCGAAATTGCATCTATTGCGGGTGATTTAATTGTGCAAGGTAAACCGCTTGGTCTCTCGCTTGGAGATAGAGCTTGTATCGCAACAGGTCTTAAATATTCTATAGACATATATACTAAGGATAAAATTTGGTCTCAATTAGATTGCAAATGCAATATATTCACATTCTA
Source organism: Rickettsiales bacterium (assembly GCA_947508155.1). Taxonomy (GTDB): domain Bacteria; phylum Pseudomonadota; class Alphaproteobacteria; order Rickettsiales; family Rickettsiaceae; genus CANNRM01. The sequence goes on from CANNRM010000118.1 coordinate 630, forward strand.
AACAACAAAAAACATGCAAATAATAAGTGGTAAATATTACGCAGATCAAATTCTCGCAGAAATCAAATTCGCGGTAGCAAATCTTGTTGCACGTAATATCCATCCATCACTTGCGATAATTATGGTTGGCGAAGATCCTGGCAGTAAAATTTATGTTCATAATAAAATGAAACGTGCGCATGAAGTGGGCATAAAGGCTCAGCTCGTGCATTTTCCAGACGAAATTTCACAAGCAAGATTGCTCGAAGAAATTAGTCGTTTAAATGATGATAAGACAATAGATGGCATTATCGTCCAGCTGCCTTTGCCAGATCATATAGACAAACATATAGTTCAGCAAACTATCGCTCCATCAAAGGATGTTGATGGATTTCATCCTATGAATGTAGGGAAGTTGCATGCTGAGATTAAAGATGCTCTAGTGCCATGCACGCCTCAAGGGTGTATGCATTTGATTAAAACTATTTGTCCAGATCTTACTGGTAAATTGGCTGTAGTGATTGGTCGTTCGAGTATAGTTGGCAAACCTATGGGGGCTCTGCTTGTACAAGAACATGCTACAGTAATTATGGCCCATTCTAAAACACGTGATTTACAGTCTATTACAAAAATGGCTGATATTGTCGTCTCTGCTACAGGCAAGCCACTGTTTTTTAAGAAGTTACATTTCAAAAAAGGTGCAATTGTAATTGATGTAGGCATTAGCCGCATAGGAGACCAAGCAATTGTGGGAGATGTGGATTTTGAAGATGTAAAGGATATGGGGCTCGCAGCGATTTCTCCAGTGCCAGGAGGTGTGGGGCCAATGACTATTGCTTATCTACTTGCTAATGTTATTAAAGCAGCTTCTATGTAATCTTTCACACGGGTAATGTCATCCCCAATGACTATATTTTTTAAAAATATAGTCATTTGTTTGTGTCGCTAACGCGAAATTATTTGACTGGGCCCCCACCTTCGCGGGGGTGACATAATATGGGGGAAAGATTATGCTTCTCTGGACTAGGTGTTAGATACGAAATTCTTGAATGCCCTAAAAGTACTCCATTTATTGAAGCGCGCATTGACCGTTCTGTATTTGCCATTGAGTTCGACAGTAACGGTTTTCTTGGCGTAAGCGAGTTTTTCAAGGTCGGCTCTTGATACAGCAAATGTCATTTCTTCTTCTGAGGCTTTGTTTTCTAGGTCATATCCTACAAATACCGATGTTTTGATAGGCTTCAATGTAATAATTTCTTCCTTGTCAATCATGAATTTAATTGTAGTATTCAGTCCATTAAATTGAGACTGGTATCTATCGGGATTTGTCCACCTAACTTTCAATATATCGCGTGGAGTGCCGTGATCATTCGTGGATAATAGAATAAAACTGAAACTTGCATGTTTAGTATTGTCAAAGGTTAGAAATATTCTGTCGGACTCAGAATTGGATTTGGTAAGGCTATGGTTATATGCTGTGTTAATAGGCACTGGATAGCATCCTACAAGAAGCATGGATGCGATGATAATTAGGATGCTTTTGTTCATTTATGTTCCATTTAACATTAAAATTTGAATGCTATACCTGCTCTGAGTAACGCGGACGCTTTCATTGGATATCCAACTCTAAATCCTGAAGTTTTATATCCTATAGCAGTATATATAGCACTTGTTTCGTTTAGATTCAATCTTATATTCCCCTCGCCAGAATAACCTTGTTTTTTGGGCGCGGTTAGTGGGTTAGTGGCAAATAATTTGGGTTGTTTCCATGTGGCGATATTAAAACCAACATCTAGATTGCCATTTTCAAAAATTCTATCAACAATTAGCTCTGCTCCCCAAGAGGTACCGCGCTTATTACTTCCTTGAATAAAATTCAGCTGTAATGGTGTTGATGGTGCTTTAAAATGATTGATAAACTTATTTTCAAGGCCGTAAGGCGTAAAAATTTCTCGAAAAGCTGGTAAATATTTCCAATCACCAAGTGGTATCATTGGATATTCAAAATCTTCACCTGTTGCTAAAGCGTAAGCTGAAAAGTATAAAAATGGATCGAGCAAGCTGATGGCGGTATGTGACCTGATTTTTGATCTGCTCATGTAATTTGTGCCATATACCTTGTTCATATTAGTGATATAGCCTTGCACGTCATGCCCTGAATTTTCTTTGTAATTGGTCATATAAACATAGGTCAGTTGATCTCCTGCAGACATTAAATATGCTGCGCCATAAACGGGGTTGATGCTTCCAGAATCAACATATCGGCTTTTGATTTTGTTGCTTAGCACTTCTGTGGCCTGCATGCCAGCGACGCTTGTTGCTATCATATATTGGGGATGTGCTTTAGTATTGTAGCGGAAACTTGTTGATCCTGAGCCATCAAAATTAAATTTATACGATTTTACTCTCCATCCCGCTTCTCTTATTCGTGCGCCATGACCAAATACTTCATGTTGGAATGTGGTGGCATAATTTGTGACCATTATTCTAGGAATTACCATTAATGCATTTATCCATGGAGAATCTGTTCCTGGAGCGATCGTATCATCCAATTGACGATATCCTTCTATTATAGACATTGTTAGATCTGCGCCTGTGAATGCTGTTTGTTTTTCTGCATCCATGGAGAATTCATATAGGTAGGACTTGTTTTGTTGTGTGGTGTCAGTATCATCCGCTAAGGCGCAAGTGCTTAAGGAAAATAGAGCTGCTAGAAGTGTGGAGATTAGTTTCATATTTTTGATATTATTGATCATTAGAATTTTCTATCAAAATCTCCTTGACTAGTCAAATATATTGTCATATAATCCGCTACTAATTAGATAATATAAATTGTTAGTATCATGAAAGTTGCAAGTTCGCTCAAATCTCTTA
>CANNRM010000119.1 GCA_947508155.1 Rickettsiales bacterium
CCGCTGAAGTGATGCATAATATGCTACCGTCTGATGCTAATAAAATTGTTGGTTATACTGCAAAAACTCCATTATTTTCGAAATTCGGAGTAGAAGAGCAGCTAAGTAGTTTATATCAACCAATATCAGCACTTTCTTCTGGTGGATATATCGTTATTAATCCTACTGAAGCATTGATTTCTATCGATGTGAATTCCGGCAGGGCAACATCTGAGCGTAGTATTGAGGAAACAGCAGTTCGTACAAATATTGAAGCTGCAAAGGAAATTGCTCGCCAGTTAAAATTGAGAGATTTGTCTGGTCTTATTGTGGTAGATTTTATCGATATGTATGAATCACGCAATCGTAAGCTTGTTGAAAAAACTCTAAAAGAAGCATTATCAAGAGATAGAGCTAAAATTCAAATAGGTCATATCAGTACATTCGGTCTGTTGGAAATGTCTCGTCAAAGACTTCGTTCATCATTCCTTGAATCTAACACAAAGATGTGTAATCATTGTAATGGTAAGGGAATTGTTCGTGCGGATGAATCCAATGCTATGCTAATTCTTAGAACGATCGAGCAGGAAATTTTCACATCTGAAGTGAGCGTGGTAAATGTTTACGCGCATCTTGCTCCTGTATTACATCTGCTTAATAATAAGCGTCATGAGATTCAGCTTATCGAAGAGAAATATGGTATTACATTGAATTTCCATCATGATTTGGCTGCTACATCTGATAGCTTCTCGATCGAAAAAATTCGTAATACAGACAAGTCTGATCGTAATAAGCAGGAAGGTCCTAAACCAGCTCTGTCTTTATCTGCTAATTTATTTGATGGATCAAGTGAGCCATTGCAGGACAATAAGTCTTCTGGGCAAAAATCTAGACGTGCAAAAAAATGGAAGGAAAAGTCTCATACATCTGAGCCTACTGTTGTTGCAGAGCCAGTTGCAGTAGAAGTTGTAAAGCAACCGGAACAAGAATCTGAAAAAACACTAGACAAAGCTCCAAAAAAACGTCGTAATAACAGATATAAGGATCGTAAAGATGATAAGCAAGTTCGTGATGTAGCTGTGCAAACAGAGAAACCTGTAGAACAAGCTGAAGAGAAGCCTGCTAATCAAATATCCGCTCCAAAGCATAATAAGCCAAGGCATGCTCATAAGCCTAAAGCTAAGCCTGAGGTTAAAGTAGCTGAGTCTGCTGCTCCAGAGGTGCATAAGGAAGAGGTAAGCGACAAAGCGCCTACAAGAAGACGTAAGACAGTTAGAAAGCCGTCTGCGGAGAAGAAGGAAGCTTAGTTTCCAAGCGTCATACTTGGAAATGTTAGCATTTTGTATGGCTCAATGATGCTCCGTCACCCCGGAATTTGCATGGCAAATATCCGGGGCCCAGTTATAAAAAGCATTACTTTTTGACATAAAACATGTCAAAAATAGTAGATTAAGTACTGGATCCCTGATATTTTTCTACGAAAAATTCTGGGATGACGGATAAACTTAAAAAAATTTATTTTAAATGAAAAACCTAATCGCTGCATTTATTTTATTATTCCTATCAGGAGGCGCAATGGCAAATAACAACGCTTATGATTTTTCATTTACCAATATAGATGGTGTGAATAAACTAAATCTTTCCGATTATTCTGGTAAGGTGGTTATGGTTGTTAATACTGCCTCGCTTTGTGGTTTTACTAAGCAATATTCAGAGCTTCAGGAGTTATATGATAAATATAAAGATAGGGGCTTTGTCATTGTCGCTGTTCCCTCTAATGATTTCGGCAAACAGGAGCCAGGATCTAGTTCCGAGATAAAAACTTTTTGCGAAACAAATTTTGGTATTACATTTCCTATAGCTGAAAAAGTTGATGTAAAAGGGAAAATGTCTCATCCCTTCTTCGTATGGACGCGGGAAGAATTAGGATTTTTATCTGGTCCAAAGTGGAATTTCTATAAATATCTTATAGGTAAAGATGGGAAGTTAATTACCTATTTCTCATCTTTTACAAAACCTATGTCTAAGAAGATTACAAAGGCTATAGAGGAGAATTTGTAGATGTCTCTTCGCAATGATAATATGCAAGATATCCAGATCATAAGTTGCGGGATGACTGGCATGATTATGGCGCTTGCACTTGCTTATCATGGCATTCCATCTACCATCTTAGAGCGCAGTAAATCCGATAAATTTCCAGAAGATGTACGAACTACTGCTTTTACGAGCAAGACCAAAGATTTCTTAGAATCCGTAGGGATTTGGGGATTGTTTGAAGGCTCAATTGGTGAGATTAGGGATATATATGTTGTGGATAATAAATCCCCTAGAATTTTGCATATGGGTCATGAAGAAGCTCACGTGGATGTAATTGGATATATAGTTAGTAATGATATTCTGAAAGAAAGGCTCTACGAAGCGGTGCTTGCTTCCACATTGATAGATGTCCGCAAAGGGTCTGAGGTTCAATTACAATCATCATCTCTTATGTTGGTGTGTGAGGGGCGTGCTAGTCCCATTAAGGATCTCTTTAAAACTCGTGTGAATAAGGATTATGGACAAAGCGCAATTGTGCTTATTGCGCAGCACGAAAAATCACATGAAGGAACAGCTGTCGAGCATTTTATGCCATCTGGTCCATTCGCGACTTTGCCTATGAAAGATCCGCATCAATCCTCAGTAGTTTGGACTGAAAAGCATGAAATTGCAGCATTATATAAAAAAATGCCTGTTGCAGAAATCACCAGTCATTTACAAGAAAAATTTGGTGAATTTCTTGGTAAAGTTGAGATCGTAGGCAATGTGCAGACATTCCCTTTAACTGCCTATATAACACAAAATTATGTTAAGGATAATATTGTATTAGTAGGTGATATAGCTCATGCGATTCATCCACTTGCAGGACAAGGGTTAAACCAGGGTATAAAGGATATTGAGGAGCTTACTAATATCATGCATAAGCGCTTGAAAAATGGTTTAGAAGTAGATTCTATAGCTCTCCAAGAATATGAAAATGCACGTATCCGCGATAATTATAATATGTTCTTGCTTACTGATAATATAAATCGCATTTTTTCTAATGATATCAAGCCATTAGCGCTGATAAGAAGATTCGGGATGAGCATACTTAATGAAATGGGTAGTATGAAACATAAGATTGTGTCTTACGGTATGGGCATTAGGTAATACCATACCATTTCCCAAATTAACCGCGCAAAAGCAATTTTGCGGAGCTAGCCTTTGCGCGCCTATTAAGTATAGGCTTACGCAGGCGTCGTCCTGAAATTCCATTTGCGCAATTTAATTTGGGAAATGGTATCAGAGTCTAAAAGTATGCTTTCAGCCAGGGTGTTGTTATCCCAGCGTAAACTTTCACCACGCATTGTGAGGAGGGCTTTAGCGCGACGTGGCAATCTCACTTCTACTATAAAACCTGCTGATTAGTAAGCTTTCACCCCCTATGACAGACACATGGTTTTAGGGGTTCCGCAAAGAAAC
>CANNRM010000120.1 GCA_947508155.1 Rickettsiales bacterium
GTGATGAGGTTATTCAATATGTGCGTAAAAAATATGGTGATAATAAAGTTGGACAGATTATTACTTTCGGAAAATTGCAAGCAAAGTCCGTTATTAAGGACGTTTCGCGCGTGTTAGGCTTGCGCTATGAATTTGCGGATTATCTTACTGAGCTTGTACCTTTTAATGCGGTGAATCCTGTGACGCTAGATCAGGCGATCAAAGAGGTTGCCGAGCTAAACCAAGCGGCTCGTGGTGAGGGGCTTTATAACCTTCATGGAGAGGAGGAGTTAATCAAGCAAGTGCTGGAAACTGCGCTAATTCTTGAGGGGTTAAACAGGCATGTGTCTGTGCATGCAGCGGGTATTGTGATAGGTTCACGCGAGTTGGTTGATATATTGCCACTTTATAAGGACCCCACTTCCGACATGCTTATCATTCAATATTCAATGAAATATGCAGAAGCTGCGGGCTTAGTAAAGTTCGACTTTCTGGGGCTTCAAACCCTGACATTGATTGATAAATGCGCTCAACTAATTCGCCAGAATGGCACAGAGATTGATCCATATAATTTGCCATATGACGATCCGAAAACATTCGCGTTGCTTACAACCGGTCAATCATCCGGTGTGTTCCAGTTTGAAAGTGTGGGGATGAAAGATGCGCTTCGTAAGCTCAGGCCTGACTGTATCGAGGATATAATCTCGCTTGGCGCTCTTTATCGCCCTGGTCCTATGGATAATATTCCGACTTATATCGCCTGTAAACATGGGCGCGAACAGCCGAATTATCTCCATCCAACGCTTGAGAAGACTTTGAAGGAAACTTACGGGGTTATTATTTACCAAGAGCAGGTGATGGAAATTGCTCAAATCCTTGCTGGCTATACGCTTGGTGCGGCGGATTTGTTGCGCCGTGCGATGGGGAAGAAGATTAAAGCGGAAATGGCGGCGCAAGAGGCGATGTTTATCAGCGGAGCTGAGAAAAAAGGTATTCCTAAATCACAAAGCTCTAGTATATTTGAGCTTGTAGCGAAATTTGCCGGATATGGTTTCAACAAGGCGCATGCGGCGGCATATGGGGTTATTTCTTACCAAACGGCCTATTTAAAAGCGAATTTTACGGCAGAATTTCTGACGACTTGTTTAAATTTGGATATGCATGATAGCGATAAGGTGAATTTGTTTGTTAATGAGGCGCTGGCATTTGGGATAGGGATCGTTCCACCTGATGTGAATAGGTCGAGAGGTGGGTTTTATCTTAGCCGTCATTGCGAGGAGGTCGAAGACCGACGTGGCAATTTCCCTTCTCAAGAGGATAATCATACAAGTGAGATTGCCACGTCGCCTGTGGCTCCTCGCAATGACGCTGATGACGCATCCATAATCTACGCACTTGGTGCAATCAAAGGTATCACCCCCGTTCTTGGCAACACAATCGCCACAGAAGCCGACAAAAAGACATTTACAACAGTGCTGGACCTGGTTGAACGTATGCCACCTAGAATGTTGAACAAAAAGGGTCTTGAAAATCTTATAAAAGCTGGTGCTTTTGATCATTTACACAGCAATCGCAATGAGCTTTTGATTAGCATTTCTAAGCTTATGTCCCATGCTACGAGCCATCACAGTCAGATCCGTCAGCAACAGGCTAGCCTTTTTGGCGTGGATATTAAGCATGTGATTGATAAGGCTGAGGATCTTGGGCCTTTGGATAAGGCTATGATGGAATATGAGGTTTGCGGAGTTTTCCTGCGTGAGCATCCGATGTCAGCTTATAGCGAGCTGTTGGAACATGCGGGTGCGACTAATTCCAATTATATAAAATACGAAATGCCAAATGGTTCCGCGCGTATTGACATTGCCGGAGTGATCCAGAAAAAAGACGCAAGAATGTCGCAGCGTGGGCGTTTCGTGACGATTCAGTTGTCCGATCAATTCGGCAATTTCGAGGTTACGATATATAACGAGGATACGTTCAAAAAATATGCCGATATGTTGGATTTGAAGATGATGGTGGTTGTGACATGCGATATGTTCAAGGATGAGGGGGGTTTGCGCCTTACTGCAAGCGCTTTCCAGGATGTGAAGAAATATCTCACTGGTGGCGGGCATGAGCTGTTTTTCTATCCTAAGAATGAGGCGGAATTATTGGCGCTAACAAAGAAGTTAGAAAGCAAGGTACAAAAGGGTGTTGAGGCCAATACAAAGATATTTGTTTATTATCCGTCTGAAGGGAATATGCTTGCGAAGATAGCATTTCCGGACATGGCATTTGATTTGCGTGATGTCGCGGAGCTTAGGAGTTGGGTCGAGATAGGGAATTAGTGTAGCAATGCTATGGATCCACATCTTGCCCAATTATTGTGTGAGTAGATTCTGAAGTATCTGTATTATGTTCTACGATCGTTTGTGGCTCAGTAGTTGCTTCTGAAGTATTTGTTGCATAAGATTCTCCGGGTGTTATTGTCTGTGCCTCAGTATCTGTGCTACTATATGTTGATAATAATTCTGCTATATCGGTATAGTTCAATGTTGCCGCCAGTTTGATAGGAGTCATTTGGGTGTTATCCAGAATATTGGGGTTTGCTCCGTGTTCTAGTAATAATTTTACTATACCAAGATTGTTGTTAATGATTGCTGAGAAAAGTGGTGTGCGACCATCATCACCCAGAATATTGGGTTCTGCTCCGTGTTCTAGTAATAATTTTACTATATCAAGATTGTTGTTACTAGCTGCACTTTCAAGTAGTATGTAATTCTTGTTATTTAGAGCAGCAGTGTCTATTCCGTATTTTAGTAATAATTTTACCATCTCAGTATTGTTCCTGCCTGCAATTGCCATCTCGAGTGGTATGATGCACTTATCGTTATCGTTGTTTTGAATGTGACTATTTGCTCCGTATTTTAGTAATAATTCTACCATATCAGGCTTGTTGTCAATTACTCCTTTGAAAAGTAGTGTGCGGCCTTTAGTATCTATTATGTTTGGGTCGGCGCCTTTCTCTAGTAATAGTTTTACAATATTTAGATCTTTATCTGCTGTATAACGCGTATAATTAAAATGAGCGTATAATAATGGAGTTGTTCTGGGTAGTTTGTATTTTATCATGCTAGCAAGACCCTTTATTTCTGGATCGACATTCACAACATATTCTAGATCGTTCCATGAGTCATAATTTACATAACATAATTGATATAGTATTTTTGGTATATTATCGCTATATTTTTTATTTAATTTTCCTAACGCAGCTTTGAAGCTATTAACATTAATTTTGGTATTGCTAAATAAACCATGATCGGTAAGTAATGGTATTATTTCAATATGTTCTACCAAATAGGGTAATATATCCTTTGAGGTGGATAATGGGTAAGAAATTTTGCTTTTAAGTTTAGGCAACAATTTCTGCATTTTAGGCTCACAAAATTGTAGCAA
>CANNRM010000121.1 GCA_947508155.1 Rickettsiales bacterium
CGGAGTAAGTTTGAGATATACATACTGTAAAATAACTCCCACTAATCCATGTGGCAATTAGAGTGGCGGCGAGGGTTCCTGTGCTAAAATCTCTGTTACCAATGGCATATTCTTTTAGCGTTTTGATGCCGCGCCCGAACCAAATACCTAGTATTAAATTTGTTACTAAAAAGCCGACGACAATTGCTATGTCTGTAGTTGTGTACATTACATTCATTACTAAATTCTCCATATCATTAAACCATCGGGTGCAAACATACAGAGAAATTTCTAGAAAATAAAGAGTTATTTTAATAAAAATGCAAAAAAGATGTAAAAACTAGGGTAAATGCCTGTGTGGCGGTGTAATACCAAAATTTGAGATTTTATTATGTAATATTATGTATCGGAAGAGCCATATAATAATTTATATTTTGGAAATTTAATGGTGATTGTAGTACCTATATTAACTTCGCTATATACATTCATATCAGCATCATGAGCATTGAGTAATAATTTAACTATGGGCAGCCCAAGGCCATAAGATTCGATGAAATTAAAATGTTCTTTTCTTACTGTTCCATATTTTGTAAATGCGATTTTGATTTCATCGTTGCTCATTCCTATACCTTGGTCGCGTATTTCTAGGACTAGATTTTCATCTGAGGCATATGCTTTGATTATCACTTTGGTGTCATCTTTTGAGTATTTAATTGAGTTGCTAATTAAGTTATTCATCACTTGTAATATGCGCTTACCATCACATATCAATTTTGGTAAGGATGGTTCTATCTCTAGGGTTATATCTACTTTTCTTGCGTTGTATCGTGCACAAGTTCCAGTGATAGCATCATTTATGATTTGTGTTATATCATGTACTGTGTTTACAATTTTAAAGTTACCTGAAATAATATGCTCTTCATCTAAAATATCTGTAATAAACTCTAAAATTAATGCGGAGTTGCGGTGTATGCCATCGACATATTCCTTATAGGCTATTGGCAGAGGTCCTAGGAGGCTTTTTTGCATGATTTCTGAGCCAGTCATGATAAAGCCAAGTGGTGAGCGTATCTCATGTGCCGTAAATGCCAAAAAGTCAGATTTAGCAGTGGTTGCTCGGCGCGCTAAGTTTGATGCCGCTTCTGCTTTAGATCTTAGCCAAGATTCTCGCCTATATAGAGAGACTATTAGTAGCAGAAAAAACGCTGCGAATAGTGAGATTTCTAAAAATTTCATTATAGTATTATGAAATATTTTTGTTTTGATTTCGTCATGATCTATATTTACGAGTAGTAAAAATGGTTCTTGTTTTATTTTTTTTATAAAATAATTGACCCCATTGACCATATCTAAATATGAAATTTCTTTCCCGTTGTCATGTTTTGTGCTGATATTATGTATCAAATCTTCGGTATATTTATTAATCACACGTCCGTTCTCTATCCCAACACCTGTGATTACTGGTTTTGATTGCAATATCACTCTATATCCACGATCAATTAGCACAAAATTTGTATGTTCGCTTTTCTTATGATGGCTTAATTGAGCATTTAATACACTCATATCATAGATAACTAATAAGGCTCCTAGATATTTTTCATGCGCGTCTTTTAGGCCCATAACCCCATACATTAATGGTTGACCATTAGTTGTTTTTGACATATCTGTTCCATAAAAAATTCGCCCAGGCTCTTTTTTGCTAATTTTTGTATATTGTTCGTTTATCGGTATCTGGTTGGTAAGAAGTCCTTTTTTGCTACTCACAATAGGCATCAGATCAGCGTTGAGCCATATAATTTCTTTCCAGCCGAAAAGAGTATGTATATTGCCACTTTTTTCGTAATATTGTAATGATGAGTAAATGTTGTTTGTATCTTCGGGAGAGTCTTTGATTCTGCCGGCTAGTAGATTCATAATATAGAGATTATGATCGAAAGTATCTTTGCAAAATGTTTCAAGTAATTGACTTTCGGAATCGAGTGTTTTAAGAACTTGTTGTTTCTGCATGGCGTATGTTTTGGTGAAATAAATCATCACAACAATCAACACTACAGTGACTACTGCTAATGCTATTATGCGTATGTTAATATCGTAATCTGCAGAATATGATGATGCTTTAAGTTCTGAATCTTCCATAGATATTATATTTTGAGGATGTATACAAGATACATCGTTTGAGTAGTGATGTGCAAGTATAAAAAGCTGCGTTAGTAAATTGAGTATAAAAAAATCAAAAACTGCTTTCAAGTTTGTTAAAAATAGTGTATATTACTCCACTACAAATTAACAAAAGGAAATTATATGACACAATACACATTTGCAATGTTAAAACCAGATGCTACAGAAAGTAATATTCTAGCAATGGCAATGGATTATTTTGAAGAAGACGGTCTTGAAATTGCGGCTTTGAAGATGACTCAATTAACAAAAGAACAAGCAGAAAAATTTTATGCAATTCACAGGGAGCGTCCGTTCTTTAATGATTTAGTGGCATTTATGATTTCTGGTCCAGTTGTTTTGATGGTTCTGAAAGGTGATGAGGCTGTTGCAAGAGCTAGGGCTGTTATCGGAGCTACTAATCCTGATGATGCTGAGGAAGGAACAATTCGTGGTGATCTTTCAGAAAGTATTGATAAAAACACAGTGCATGGTTCTGATTCTGAAGAAAATGCAAAAACAGAAATCGCTTTCTTCTTTACGAAAGAAGAAATCGTAAAGTAATTCTTATGAAAGAGTTTGATGTCGTAGTTATAGGTGGCGGACATGCTGGCTGCGAAGCCGCTGCCGCTGCTGCTAGAACTGGTGCAAAGACTGCGCTCGTGACGCTCAAACTTGATAATCTTGGCGAAATGTCTTGCAACCCTGCTATCGGTGGGGTTGGCAAGGGAATTCTCGTGAAAGAAATTGACGCTCTTGATGGGTTGATGGGCGTTGTTATAGACAAGGCCGGCATTCATTATAAAATGCTTAATGAAAGTAAGGGGCCTGCTGTCTGGGGGCCACGCGCGCAAGCTGATCGGAAGCTTTATAGATCGGCTATGCGTGATATTATTACAAATTATCCAAATTTAGAAGTGATTATAGGGCATGTAGAGGATATATCTTTACACGAGAATAGGGTATCAGGCGTGTTGCTTAGAGATGGCGCTCAAATCTCTTGTAAGGCTGTTATTTTAACAACTGGAACTTTTTTATCTGGGTTGATTCATATTGGTGAAAAGCAAGTGAAGGCTGGCCGTTTTGAAGAAGAGCCTTCTTATGGTCTTAGTGTTGCTTTGAAGCGTATGGAGTTTCGTTTAGGGCGGTTAAAGACTGGTACGCCAGCGCGTATTGATGCCAAAACAATGGATTATAGTAAGCTTGAAATACAGTCTGGTGATGCTGTTCCTAGGCCATTTTC
>CANNRM010000122.1 GCA_947508155.1 Rickettsiales bacterium
GCTTCTAACTCTTCCAAGATGTCCAGATGGCTCACAAGGTAAGAATTTTCAAACTCCTTCTTATCAAGCTGGCCAGCAGGTGCAGTATCAATATGCGCCATGTTTATATGATGGTGCTAGGACTATGCCTATATCTGTTGGGGGGACAATAGTGAAGGATGTGTATACACCATTTACTCACTCTAATATATCCGGTGCTGATTTCTTCTATTATCAATCAAGTGTTGATGGGGTTTTAGATTTTATTGATCCAATAAATGGCATTCCAATTGATGGAATGTTTACATATGGTCGTCAAAGTGTTGATCAGTGGTATGTGCCTCCTCCTGGCGATATTGCATGGAAGAATAGCGTAAATGTTCGTAATAATTTATTACCAACAACTCGTACATTATATGCTGGTCGCTATATCATGGATATTATGATTGGTAATGGCAATATAGGAGCTTTCAGTCAACAAAATAATATTTCTGTGGAATATAAAATTATGCCTAGTATTAATGGTGTTCCACAAACTCCTGTGAAAGGCAGTGCGGGCACTAGTATTCCACAAAATTTTGCCGCTAATGCGGATACTACTGGAATATTATGGGTCAGGGTTATTAATCCTAATACAGAAGTAACCGGTAAGATTAATGTTGGCTATGCGTATTATTTAGGGAATACATTTTTATCAGATATATTATATGATGCCGTTGTGAAGCCTGTACAAGAAGTGATTCTCAATACAGCCAAATTATTTTACTCAGCTCTTGCAACTAATCCTACATTACAATGGATCATCAGAATATTACTTACATTTTATATCGTACATAGAGCATTAATGTTTCTTGCTGGAATGGCGCAAGTGACTTTAAATTCGTTGCTAGAAGATGTTATTAGAATTACAGTAGTGATTGCTGTACTTACTCCTACTAGTTGGGACTTTTTCTATAATAATGTGTTTAAAATCTTCTTAGAGGGTATGAATTATTTATTCAGTAACGTGATAGGCTTGACTAGTAACGCCAATAATCCGTTTGGTTTTGTGGATGTGATTTTTGAAAAATATACAGATTCTAGGCTGTGGGTGCTTATATTATCAGAATTATTATCCATGTTAAATGGACTGACTGTTTTAGCGATAGCCGTTATATGTGCTATAGTGGCATTTCTATCGATAGTGTTAGAAGTAGTAATAGCTTATGTATTTGCTTATGTAGTAATAGCAGTTCTTATTTCTTTAGCGCCATTATTTATCATATGTATGCTATTTGAGCGCACAAGAGGTATTTTTGATAATTGGTTCTCTTTGATGTTTAACTACATGATTCAACCAACCGTGTTGCTAATATTTTTCTTGCTTCTAGATCAATTAATGACCAACCAACTTTCTCAAGTGCTTGTGAGAGCATGTTGGGGGTTTTTATTTGAAATACAGATTACTATCGATATGAATTGGGCTGGGTGGGGTACATGGGTGATTCCTTTAGGAGGACTAATTCCTGCACTCATACCAGATGTCTCAGATAGTTTGGTCCCTGGCGCTAATACTCAGTCAGGCGGCACTTTCCTTGGAATGTTACTAAGTACTTTTATGTTCTGCATATATGCTAAAATAGCATCCGGAATGAATTCTTACGTTACTGCTGTTGTATCCGCTATCACGAGTGTTCAAGGTGGTGCGGCTGGTAGTCAAACGCCAGCTATTAAGGCTGATATAAAAGCGGGAGTGCAGAAGGTAGGAAAAGTTGTAGCTAAGCCTATTAAAGCAGTAGGGCGGGATATAAAAGAGAAGTTGTGGGATGGTAAAATTACGCGAAGGGAGGGAGAAGATGGTGGTAAAAAACAAGATGAAAGTGGCAAAGATGATAAAAAGCAAGATGGATTAGGTAAAGGCGATGATAAAAAAGGTGAGAATGATTCAAAGCCTAAGGCTGGTAGCGATTCCTAAAAACGTCACCCGCGAAGCCTTCTTGCAGGCTGTGGCAATCTCACTTTAACAACAGGGAGATCACCACGTCGCTACGCTCCTCGTGATGACGTTTATAAACGTTTTTTGTAAGTAAGAATTTAATGGCCTTGCTTGAATGGTCATATATAACGTTTGACGAAAGGGTATTTATATATTAGTATGTGCTCAGGTAACTACCCACGTCATCCCGGGCTTGCACCGGGATCCAGTGCTTTAAGTTAATAATTCACACGAATAGTGTGTCAATTTATCATTTAAACTGACGCTCACGTGCATATTATAGTTTTAAGAACTGGATCGCTGGTCAAGCCAGGGATGACGTGGGGCGTTCTGTGCTCAGATAAAATGTTTAAGGATCAAGAGATGGCAAAAGAAGAACTAATAGAATTTAATGGCGTAGTGAAGGAGTTGCTGCCTAACGCAACTTTTAGAGTGGAGCTTGAAAATGGACATAAAATTATCGCTCATACATCTGGTCGTATGAGAAAAAATCATATACGTATTTTGGTTGGTGATAATGTGACTATTGAGATGACACCATATGATTTGACAAAAGGACGTGTTACTCATCGCCAAGCATAAACGTCACTTAGAACAATTACCATAATGTCTCTTCCACTTATCCTTGCATCTGCATCACCTAACAGAGTTGATCTGCTCTCTAGAATTGGCATTGCGCCAGACAAAATCATCCCAGCTGATATTGACGAAACAGAACATCCCAGAGAACTTCCCCGCACAGTTGCTGGTCGTCTTGCTTATGAAAAAGCTATGAAAGTAGCTTCGATTGTAGATGAAGGATATATTATTGGTGCTGATACTGTTGCAGCTGTTGGTAGGAGGATTTTGCCTAAAGCTATGGATGATGAAATGGTTAGATTCTGTCTCAATATGCTTTCTGGTAAAAGACACAGGCTTTATACTGGTGTAACTGTTATTAAAAAGCAGGATGGCTTGATGGTCACGCGTCAAAAAATTGTACAAACTGTGATAAAATTCAAACGTCTGACGGATGCTGAAATAGAATTATATGTTAAATCCGGCGAAGGGCTTAATAAAGCTGGGGGATATGCGATTCAAGGGCTTGCACAAGCATATATAGAATATATTGGTGGATCTTTTTCTAATGTTGTAGGGCTACCGCTATGTGAGTTGAGGAATATGCTGACATCTGTTGGATATTAGTTTTTTCGGTTACATTTCGTCACCACACGAAACTTCGGTTGTATCGTCATTGCGAGGAGGATTCAGCCCGACGTGGCAATCTCTCTTTTTATAAAATATTATGCACGATACAGCGAATCAGAAGGTTTTATATCAGGAGTGAGATTGCCACGTCAGTCTTCGACCTCCTCGCAATGACGCATTGCTGCGTGGTGAAAGGTTACTTTCTTCGAGTATTCA
>CANNRM010000123.1 GCA_947508155.1 Rickettsiales bacterium
ATTAAAGAAAAGAGATTTATTCAATGCAAAAAATAACTTATGAGATAATAAAATCACTATACACTTACTGTTAGTTAATTTTTTTACCTAAAATCAAAAAATATAAAATTATCTGTTGCTATTGATGAAAAACTTCAGCAATAATTAAATCCGTGGCCCAATTAGGCCTATGATTAATTAAACCTAGGAGGAAAATTATGTCCCAAGAAGTAGCGCAGTCATCAGAAAGTAATACAGTAGTAGTAAATCAACCAGTAGCAAATGTTGTAGCCGCATTACCAGTGGGGGCCGATCCCGCCCCAGCTCCAGCCCCAAGCTTTTGGAGTACTTGTTGGCATGCTATTTTGCCATGTCTAGAGGTCGCCTTGCAAGTTGGCAGTGCCGAAGCGCAAGAGGCAATAAATGCAAGATTAGCAAATAATACATCTCTTACAGAGGCTCGGAAAGCTCAAATAGCTAATTCTGCTGCTAACGCGATCCAAAACCAGAGGCAGATTACCGTAAAAGCTATTAATAAAGTTGTGGATAATCACACAAATATAAATACTGTGATTGGTGAATTTGGTAAGGAAACAGCGGGTAACGTGGCATCTTCTGCTGCAGGATTGATAAATATTGCAACTGAACAGGGTCAAAAATTAGTAAAGGAGAAATTAGCTGCTAAATTAACGCATGCCGGTCTTTCAGAGTCTGCTGTGCAGACTCTTACCAATACCATTAATGCATCTTTGGCAACTCAGGCAAATCTTACGGAGAAAGCAATAGATGAGGTAATAAATCATAATATTACAGTATTTACTGCTGCTAAGCATTATGCTTCTGAGACATCAAAAAATGCAGCTACCGTTGTGACCGATGTAATAAATGTTGCAAGTGATGTGGGGCAGCATTTTATCGCTCAAAAACTTGCTGATAAGTTAGAGAATTTAGGGCTAAGTCCTGTGGAGTCGGATCAATTGGCCAAATCTGTTAATGCCGCTCTTGTAACTCAAACTAATCTCACAGAGGTTTTGGTTGAAAAAATTATGTGTCAACAAATTGGTATATTTAGTGCTACTAAGTTATATGCATCGGCTACAGCTGGCAACGTTGCTGCAGGAGTACAAGCATTTATCGATGTTGGTAGTGATGTTGCGCAAGGTAAGTTGAAGGAGCAATTAGATGATGCTTTTAAAAATGTTAATCCTGCTATAGCTAAGATTATGGTTGATAGTATTATGCAAACCGCTATTAAGGAAGGCAATTTAGCTGAAGCTACTTTAAATCATTTAATTGCAAGTCATATTAATTTAGCAAGTGGCGTGCAAAGTCATGTTGCTGATAGTCTGCTACATACTACCGAGTCAAATACAGATGGTCATCTAGCATTAGGTGGCGATGTGGCTCATGCAAATGATGCTACGCATGCACAAGATGCTGCAGTATAATTTTCTACTAGAATCAATCCCGGATATAATCTATCATATCCGGGATCACTTAATATAAGCATCCATGAAACCTATTCTCTCCATCAGTCTCAAAGCTATCCAAAATAATTACCGTCATCTACAAAGCATTTGCGCCGCTGAAATCGCTGCTGCTGTAAAAGCTGATGCATATGGTCTCGGTGCCTCGAAAATAGTTCCAGCTTTGTATGATGCTGGATGTCGGAAGTTTTTCGTTGCGACGATTGATGAAGGGGTCGATATTGCGAGTAGGATGGATGATGTTTCAATCTATATTTTAAATGGCTTTACAGAATCTACGATGCATTTTCTTATCGATCATAATCTAATTCCTGTGATCAACACGCCAGAGCAGCTAAATCTTTGGCAAGACAGACAATGTGCGATACATATCGATACAGGTATGAATCGTCTTGGTATGAATTTAGATGATTTCACGAAGCATCATGCTCTGCCACATAATGTAGAATTTCTAATGTCTCATCTTGCATGCGATGGTGATGAGCAAAATCCATATAATAAGAAGCAATTAGAAAAATTTATCGCGGCTACTGCAAAATATCCGCAGATAAGGAAAAGCCTCGCTGCATCTGGCGGGGCATTTTTGGGTCCGGAATATCATTTCGATATGATACGTGCTGGTGCAGCAATTTATGGTTTGGGAGCGAGGCGACATGATAAGCTGCAAAATCCTGTGAGTCTCTATGCTCCAATAATACAAATTCGTAAGTGCGTGGAAGATGAATATGTTGGATATGGGGCGACGAGATTAGCGAAAAAGGGCTCTGTTTTGGCCACGATTCCGCTGGGATATGCGGATGGATTTTCAAGATTTTTAAGCAATAATGGTCTGTTATATTTAGGCAATAAACCAGTAGAAATAATGGGTCGAATTTCTATGGATTTGACAATTATTGATGTGACAGAGCATGAAGCAAAACTAGGAGATATGGTGGAAATTTTAGGTCCCAATCTCTATCCGGATGATCTCGCGGAAAGGACTGGGACAATTGGTTATGAGGTGATTACATCACTCAAACAGGGCAGGTTCGCAAGGGACTATATCTCCTAATGCGTAAGTATCTTGACCGTCAGTAAGATGTTCGTATATTGCTGATAATTCATGGTCTTGAATTTCTGGATTTTGAGCAATTTTTTGTCTAATAGTTGTCATATAATGATCTAAATCTAAATTAGAACATGTTATGCCTGGCATTTGTAATAATTGTTTTTGTACAAAATTATTACATGGCGTAATTATTAAATCATATAGCGAACGTTGAGTAGTATATGTCGCATTCTCATCTTGAGTATCCCCACTAAATAATTGAGCTAAATCTATCGGATGTTGGAATAGTGTGTTAAATGCTGAGCCTAGTAGTATTTGAGGTGTTGAGCCAGGTGCAAATATAATTTTTGCACCTGGTGTAATACTTAGAACATTCAATCTAAATGATGCTTCTATGCCAATTAATTCATTATATTGATTCTCTGATATAAGGCTTCTTGACACAAGATTTCTTAAATCCTGAACAAAAGAATTTATGTTATGATTATTTTCTTCCGAATCGGACAGCATATTGAGTGTGAAGTGTTGGCCCACTAATTTGAAAGGAAATACTATATTATAACATGCATCTGCTCCATTTCCTAAAGCGTTTGCAATATAACTGAACGTGTCGATATTGGCTTCTGATGGAACGGTTAGGACGGTGTTGTTATCTTCCGAAAATGCATTGATTTTTTGAATGCATTTTTGCCAATCTTGTTGGACTATCTCGTTAATTTCATAAAGCTTAGAAAAGTGGAATGTATTTGTAAGAAAGAGAGGTTGCTTATCTGCGCTTGACGGCATCTGGATTAATGAAAAACCACCAGGAACATCTGTAAAAAATTTATGAAACATATCAAA
>CANNRM010000124.1 GCA_947508155.1 Rickettsiales bacterium
AATGGCAAACCAGGAACAAAAGCCATCATAAAAGTCACACCTGATGTAATCATCAAAGCTTGTGGATATTTGCTCAACTGACCAAAAATCGCCTTGTCTGTAGATCCAATAATACCAGATTTTGTCACCAACAAACCGGCTGCAAGAGATATAATAAGTGATGGAATCTGACTCACAAGACCATCACCAATAGTCAACATAGTATAAGTACGGATCGCCACATCAAATGGCATATCACGCTGCATCATACCTATAACCATACCACCAACAAGGTTGATAAATGTAATTATAAGCCCAGCAATAGCATCACCGCGTACGAATTTATTAGCACCGTCCATCGCACCATAAAAGGTGCTTTCATCCTCTAATTCCTTCCTACGAGCTTTCGCAGTCACTTCATCCACAAGACCAGCAGAAAGATCCGCATCAATAGCCATTTGCTTACCAGGCATAGCATCCAAACTAAACCTCGCAGCAACTTCAGCAATACGCCCAGAACCTTTTGTAATAACAATGAAATTTATGATAGTAAGAATCAAGAAAACAATAAGGCCAATAACAACGTTGCCCTGCATCACAAAGCCACCAAAAGCTTCAATCACATGCCCAGCTGCCGCAGTTCCAGTATGCCCTTCTGATAAAATCAGCCTGGTAGATGCAATATTCAAAGAAAGCCGTAGCATCGTTGTTACGAGCAGCATTGTAGGAAAAACGCTCAATTCAAGAGCTTTTCCGATAAACAAAGTATTCATCAAAATAACAAGAGAGGCCGAGATTGAAAATGCAAGTAGCACGTCCAAAAGCCCTGGCATAACAGGGAACAACAATACCATTAATATAGCGATAATTCCACTAGCAAGCGCTACGTCGCTATATTTGGTAACTTTTTTGAGGGTTTCTAACATCGCTATGTAATTGATCAATCTCGAATATTCTAGACATAAAACTTCACGAGCGCAAGTAAAGTTTACTCTCCTGCTAATTATAATATGTAATATTTCACCCCCATATTGTGTTACCCCCGCGCAGGCGGGGGCCCAGTCAAATAATTTCGCGTTAGAGACACAATAAAAATGACTATATTTTTCAAAAAAATATAGTCAGAAGTATTATATAAACTGGATCCCCGCCTGGCCGGGGATGACGCCACCAGGCTAAAAACTTACTACAATATTCTCATTGTGATTCAATGCTTTTCTGCCTCGAATATTTCTCCATAAATCTCTCAATAATTTTCATATCCTCTTCTGGCAACACATCATTGATGTGCAGCTGTTCATCCTTACTCAAGCGATTCATCTGCATTACAAGAGACACAAGTTTTTCAAAGATATTAGTCATGTTTTTTTTAGCTATACATGAGACATCTCCGTCCATGATATTTGGATCATCGAGATCTTGCTCGACTAGTATCATCATTTTAGAGATAAAATTATAAAGTTTCGATATTGTTGTTTTTAGTTCCATCATTGAGATTCTCCTTGCACATTCTAAACTAAATTTCGATACGTCATTGCGAGGATGCTTGCATCCGTGGCAATCTCCCTATTATAAAAGTGAGATTGCCACGTCGCCACAAGTGACTCCTCGCAATGACGACCTAAGCACCTTGCTGGTTTTTCTAAATTGACTACACCACTCCATCCCCGCCCTTAATAGGCGCCATACCTAACCACGCCCTCTTCTCGTTTACACTCATAAAGTCACTCGATGCAATCTTATCCCACAAACTATCCCTCTTTGCTGTTAATGCAGAAATCGCATCACGGTCAAATTCTACAATGATCTCCTCCCCAAACAAATGCGAAAGCCAATTCGTCATAGAATCAGAGAGTTTATCCAACAACGGAATCAATGTCTCTTCCCACAAAGCAAGGCGCGCCTCCTGCATGTTGCTATATGTATTATCACCATTGATACCCAGCAACTGCGGTGGCACCCCAAAAGCCAATGCAATCTCACGCGCGGCAGCATTTTTTGATTCAACAAAATCCATATCCTTAGGACTTATGCTCATTTCTCGCCAATCCAACCCACCTTCTAGAATCATCGGACGTCCAGCACTTGCTGATCCTACATATTTATCATTTAACTGCTCACGAATACGCTCAAACTGTTCATCACTTAAATACCCACTTCCCTCCTTCACTACAAGCGCGCCACTTGGCCTTGCGCCATTGCGTAAAAGCCCAGCATTCCAACGCGATGCCATATTATGTACTTCTATAGAAGCCGCGGCTGCATCAAGGCACGAAAGACCATTGAATGGATTTACAGGATTATAATTTTTAACATGAAGTACGCGACTCATACGCGTTATAGGATTGATAGGGAAAAGCTTTTCGCCAGAGTGAGAATGATATTTATAAGCAACAGCTCTGCCATTCTCAATCACGATATTAGTATTTTGACTCGCCAAAAGATATAACTCTTTCGGTGGGGCTTTATCCATTCCACTAGCCAAAATATATGCATCACCAAATAGCAGCTTACTAGAAACTAACTCAGCAAAAAACTCCGCCCCGCCTTTATTTGCACTAGGTGTTTTCAAAAGCTTAGCCACAGGATGAAAAGGCTGAATTTGACGCTTTCCGCCTTTGATGGTAAATATTTGCCATGGCACATGGCTAGCTGTTTGCGCAACCAGATTCACGCAGCGATATACTATAACATTTTGTTTATAGCTACCTATTCCGACTGTTGATTCTTGATGATGAAAGCCGGTTGTAAAATCTAAAGGTCGTGTTTTCGTGTTTAGTGATTGTTTAGGTGTGAAAATTTTTTTGATATATTTTTGTAGCATGAACTCCCCTGTGATAAGTTACAGGGGATGTTATAACATAAAGCAATAGTGGCACTAATACCCTATCTGGATTTAACGTTTAAATCCAGATTTTGCAGTAGCTTCATCTCTAGCTATTTTTGCTAATAACTTCTCTCTAAAAGTCGGCTCTTTTTGTGCATCTTTACTAATCTCATTACCTTCCTTCCTCAAATCGACATTGGCCACTTCTACCTTTGCGTTTCTGTCATATGACGCCGACTTCCACTGAGCGCGAGATTCCTCACGCATACCAGCAGCATATTTCTCAGATTCTTTTTCTTGCAGCCTATACTCGTCTTTACTTAATCCAGATTGTGCAACTAAGTGTTGCTCTATCTTATGATAAAGTTGATTTAACGACTGAAATTTCGGGTTTTTTACTGCTTCATTGCCTTCTTGACTATATATTTTCTCTAATTCCATAACAATTAGTTGTCTTTGAGAATTAATTCTAAAATCATCTGAAATACGAGATGCTTTATTATCGCCATCTAGATCTGGATCTAATAT
>CANNRM010000125.1 GCA_947508155.1 Rickettsiales bacterium
AATGTAGCGGTTGAGTTTGATAAATTTGCGGCAACCTTAGAAAAGGGGAGTGATGCAAATATTGTGAAGAATGGCGATGTGGTGATTGCGGCTATTACTAGCTGTACGAACACATCCAATCCTTATGTTCTTATGGCTGCCGGGCTTCTTGCTAAAAAGGCGGTAGAATTGGGTCTGACTAAAAAGCCATGGGTAAAGACTTCGCTCGCGCCAGGTTCTCAAGTTGTAACGGAATATTTGGCACAAAGTGGATTGCAGCAATATTTGGATAAAATAGGCTTTAATATAGTTGGTTATGGCTGTACAACATGTATTGGTAATTCTGGTCCGCTTGATCCAGCTATAGATAAAGCTGTTGTGGATAATAAGTTGCTTGTGGCTGCTGTACTGTCTGGAAATAGGAATTTTGAGGGCAGGGTGCATCCGCTTGTGAAGGCGAATTATTTAGCCTCTCCACCACTTGTTGTGGCTTATGCTATTGCTGGAAGTATGAATATTAATGTTGCAACTGATCCTTTGGGTAATGTGAATGGCAAAGATATATTCTTAAAAGATATATGGCCGAGCAATGATGAAATTGCAGCGGTTGTGAATGAATCTGTTTCATCTAGTATGTTCAGAGCTAAATATGCCGATGTATTTAAAGGAGATGCTGCGTGGCATGGGATTAAAGTTTCTGATTCTGATACATATGAGTGGGACATAAAAAACACATATATAAATAATCCGCCTTACTTTGCGGATATTAAGAATACTACTAAGCAAGGCGGTGATATTGTTGATGCAAGAATATTGGCGATTTTTGGGGATTCCATAACAACAGATCATATTTCTCCTGCCGGGAATATCAGTAAATCTGGCCCTGCTGCTAAATATTTGTTAGAGCATGGTGTTGAACAAAAAGATTTCAATTCTTACGGTGCAAGGCGTGGAAATCATGAAGTGATGATGCGCGGCACTTTTGCTAATGTGCGTATTAAGAATGAGATGTGCCCTGGTATTGAAGGCGGCGTGACTAAATATATGGGAGTTGGTGATCAACTTTCTATTTTTGACGCTGCAATGCAATATAAGAAAGCCGGTATTTCTACAGTGATCATAGGCGGTAAAGAGTATGGTACTGGCTCTTCAAGGGATTGGGCTGCTAAGGGGCCAAATTTGTTAGGTGTGAAGGCTGTGATCACGGAGAGTTTTGAAAGAATCCATCGTTCTAATTTGATAGGAATGGGGGTTTTGCCACTGACATTTACAAAAGGCATGACGAGAAATGATTTGAAGTTGGATGGTACAGAAACTGTAACAATTAATGGGCTAGACAATTTGTCTCCTCGTAAGATTGTAAAAGCCACAATTAGTGGCAAAAATGGCAGCATGACAATAGAAGTGCAGCTACAAATTTTTACTGATATAGAGGTTAGATATATAGCTAATGGCGGTATATTGCAGTCTGTGCTGCATAATATTAAGGAAAATATATAATTTTGGTTAGCAAATAAAGTTGACTTTTAATTGCGGGCGATGTATCTAAGTGTGTGGCGTATCTTAATATAGAGAAAAATTTTGGCAGAAAAACTATCGATATTATTGAATTTTCTTAAGCAGTTGGGTCCTGTAAGGCTTGCTTTAGGCGCTGCGTCTATTTTTGCCATTTTGATTCTGATGGCGGTATATTTATATAAAATCTCTCCGTCCGACATGGTTGTTCTTTATTCAGATTTAGATAATGCTGATAGTAGTAAAATTACATCAGAGCTTGATGCTCGTGGAGTTCCTTATAAAGTGGAATCTGCTGGTGCGGCAATTAAGGTGCCTGAGCATTACGTGCTCAAAACTCGTGTAGATATGGCTCAATTAGGTCTTCCGCATCATGGGTCCATGGTTGGGTATGAAATTTTCGATAAAGAAGAGACTTTAGGTACTACTAACTTCCTTCAAAATGTTAAGATGGTTAGAGCGTTAGAAGGAGAGCTTACTAGGACTATTATGTCATTTGATAGCATTGGTAAGGCCCGCGTCCATTTAGTTATACCTCAGAGAGAAGTTTTTTCTAAAGATAGGCAGGAGCCGAGGGCTTCTATTATACTCAAACTCAGGGGGCAAAAAAAGCTCAGTAAGGATGAGATAAATGCAATGGGGCATTTGGTTGTTACTGCGGTACCTGGTTTGGGTATCAAGAATATAACAATTGTAGATACAATGGGTCGTTCATTAAAGCTTGGCGGTGATGATGAGGAAGAGGTTGCTGCTGCTGGTGATTCTAAAGCGGATGAATATCGCAATGGATATGAAGCTAAAATGAAGCGTGTTGTAGAAGATCTGATTGAGAAATCTGTTGGCGCAGGTAAAGTGCGTGCGCAAGTTTCAGCGGAAATTAATTTTGATAGAATAGTTACAAATGCGGAGATATATGATCCTGACAGCGCCGTTGTTAGGTCCGTTCAAACTATTGAAGATAGAGAGCGCACACCAGTTGGAGGTGAGGATAGTTTAGATATTTCTATGTCTAATAATTTGCCTGGCGACAGCAACGCGGAAGCTATAGCAAACAATCAGGCTGCAACCTCTGAGCATACAGACGAGACTAAAAATTACGAAATTTCTAAAACGCTTAGAAGTGAAATTACAGAAACAGGTGCTGTACAAAAACTTTCTGTAGCTGTATTAGTGGACGGAATCTATAAAAAAGATGTGGCTACTGGAGAGATGAGCTATACGCCAAGAACACCAGAAGAGTTGCTTCAGATCGAAAGATTAGTTAAAGCGGCTGTAGGATTTAAGGCTGAGCGTAAAGATCATGTAGAAATTATAAATATGCCATTTATGACTGATCTAGCTGTAATGGACGACGAAAATTGGCTGAGGGATCAATTACCATCTTTGCTTCAATCTCTTGTGTTGGGTGGTGTAGTGCTGTTGATATTTATAACTATTGTAAGACCAATAGCGCTGAGGTTCTTTGATAATGTTTTACCAGATTCTGCAAAAACTCCTGGTAGTAGATTCGATGCAGATGGAAATCGAGTTGGAGCAGATCACATTAATGAAGAGATTGAGATTTCTTTGGCAGAGCAGAAAGTACAAACTGCTACTTTGCGTAAGGTAAATGAGGTGATGAGCAATCACCCAGAAGAGGCTCTTATGGTTTTGCGTAAATGGTTTAATGGATAGATATGGCAACACAGAAAACTACTAATAATGCACCTTTAACTGGCGTACAAAAGATAGCCATTTTGTTGCTATCTGTGTCAGACGAAGTTGCTGCAAAAATATTTTCTATGATGAGCGAGGACGAGGTGAGAGATGTTTCTCATGCGATGTCTGGGCTTGGTG
>CANNRM010000126.1 GCA_947508155.1 Rickettsiales bacterium
CTGCGAAGAAAGCATACAGTCACTGCGCACAGCGTTTCCAGATGATATTTATATAATTGGCAATGGCATACAAAAACTATTGCCGCAAGATCTCACATTGCACGAAGAAGTATTATCCAACATAAATTCTGGTACTCAATTTCTTTTCATAAGCCATGGAGAAGATTTGCAGATTGGTAATAACAAATCATGCGGCTATAGCTTCAAAAACGAAATAGAAGGCTCGCCTCACGACACATTGTTAACTACCACCCTATTATTTAATAGGATTTTATCAAATTTTGATTCATCTGCAAATTTGCAAAATGGTGTATCTCTTCATGTCTTTTCTTGCTGCGCTGGATTAGCTACAAAAGATACATTAATGCACTCTTTTGCAGCTGTTTTACAATACAAATTACCTGGCTCTACATATTTTCTACATGCAGGAGAAGATATAATCGTTATGGACCAAGTAATAGACACAATACAACTCATGTCAAAATCTGATGCGTTATTTGATGGATCTGCCATTGCGCGCTTAAATTTCTATAATAGAATGATGGCCAATATTCCTGGTAATTTTAGTATCACACAAATCAAAGGCCAAGAATTCTCTGGCAACTTTAATCTTTCTAATGACGTCTATTCTGAACATTTATTACACTCAGAAAACCTTGAATCCTTATGGGGAAATGCATTACACAAGATCAATAGATTAACGGCTACTCTAGAGGTCTCAAAGAAAATCTCTCAAACAATCATAACTGATTCCAGAGAAGAATTTTTATATAAATTTTGTTTTTATAATCACAGACATATGAGTTCTGATAAATATATCGATGTGGCACAAGATGCTATATCTACTCTTCAAAAGAAAGATGTCATTAGAATTCTAGCTAAACTATATTTAAACGAATATACCAAACTTGTTCATAACATATTAGAATCATTTCCAAACTACAGCATAGATCTCACCCACGATGATCTTTATGCAGATGTACTTAAATCATCTCCCCAATTTTTCAAATTGTTATTAGAAAAAGAGAAAGCAACGCAAGATCTTCAGTATCTAGATGACGCTTTTGGTAGGTTAAATATATATCTTTCGCTAGAATGCGAAAATAAGGCTATAGAAGCAGGCGAAATAATAAATTCTATACGTTTATATACTTTCAAGAATGCAAGCGAGGCAGGAACGCCAGAAACATTAAAAAAGGCTAAGCAGCTTGAAATTAAAGGGCATGAAACAACATATCTACCAATTGCAGAAAAAGCATGCGCACAATATTTTGATATAAAGACTCCAGTCATTGAACAACAAGATACTTTTTTGAATCCATTAGAATACTAGAACAATGTAGCAATTATACATCCCCGATACGCTCCGGGGATATCTTTTATCTACGACCACCATCTTTATCAGCAGCAACAACTTCCGTAAGCGTCACGCCAATCTTATTATCAACTATCACAATCTCGCCCTTAGCAACCATTTTGTTATTCACGTAAACATCAATAGGCTCACCAACGGCGCGCTCAAGCTCAATAACAGCACCACGACCCAATTTAAGAAGCTGACTAAGCTGCATACTAGTTTTGCCTAGAACTACAGAAATCTGTACTGGTACATCATAAAGTGCTTCAAGCGTTAATTCTCTATCTTTTTCAGCCATGTTAACCCCTTCTAAATCGTAATTTATCTTATATCCAAACGCTCTAATATAGCATCTGTATCTTTGACTATCTGTTCTTGACTATATTCTAACTCAGTTTCATTCCAAGCCAAAGTACAATCACTCTTACCTACCGTTTCCTCTGCAACTATTTTAACACTTCCCGCGATTCGCGCTGGTAATGCTTTGATTTTAAGCAAATTCTCACAATAATCAACTCTTTCTGGATTAACCTTTATAGTTATCTCTCCAGTTTTATAATATTTGTTGAGAATAGACATCATCTCACCCAAAATTATCTTCTCAAAATCAGCAGGCACAGCCAGATGCATTTTTTTTGCTATAACACCCAACGTCTTAGATGAAAGCGCGAACATCTGCTCCTGCGAGTCCACCACTGGCAGTATGGCCTCCAATTTAGATTTCAAGCTCTCTACCAAAGACTCATCTGACTTTATTTCTTTCAACAATGGCTCAAAATGCATTTTTGCATCATTATATCCATTCTGATAGCTTTCAGCACGTATAGCATCAACATCAACTTCTGGCTCTGGTGTAATAACCCTAGGAATAGGATCCTCATTCAAGCCCATATTCTCATTTAATGCATCTACAACGGCATCCGTTACTATTTGCTCTATCTTAGTTTCAGATTCATCTTTTTTAGGAGCAGCTATTACAACACCACTATTAAAATCCTGAAACTCAAACTTCCTATATTGCATTCACTAAACCCATACCAATATCTAAACGCACTACTTAAGAAATATACTCTTCTTTTCCATCAACTGCTATATCGATCTCCCCTCTATCCACAAGATCTTTCACTATCTTGACAATCTCGGACTGAGCATCATCTACATCACGCACACGCACTTGCCCCATTGCTTCTATATCTTCTATAATAATACGAGCAGCACGTTGAGACATATTTTTAAAGAATACATCTCGCACAGCTTCCGAACCGCCTTTGAGCGCAATAGAAAGTTTCGATTTATCCACAGCAGATAGCAACGCCTGAACACCTCTACTATCAAGCCTAACAAGATCTTCGAATGTAAACATAAGATCTTTAATTTTCTGCGCAGATTCTGGCTCTGTCTTTTCTAAAAGAGACATATATTTGGTCTCGTTTGTCCTATCAAGGTTATAAAATATCTCCGCAATCATCTCACAGCTATCACGTTTCATAGTTTTACCAACAGAACTGATAAACTCAGCACGCAATATTTTCTCTACCCTTTCTATAACCTCTTTCTTTACAGAACCCATATTCAACATTCTAGTGATTACTTCGAATGCAAACTGTTCTGGCAAAACAGCCATAACTTTTGCTGCATGTTCTGGAGCTATTTTAGACAACACAAGCGCAGCTGTCTGAGGATGTTCGCTTCTCAAATAAAGACCCAGCAATTCTTCGTTCACATTGCCAAGTTTTTCCCAAGTATTTCTACCTTGTGGCCCTTTGATTTCTTCCATCAACGCTTTCACACGGTCATTATCCATTACTTTAGAAAGTAATTTCTCTGTGGTAAATAGATTTCCTAAGAATATACTATTACCAACGATATCATCACTAAATTCTTGCACCACAGATTCTATAACAGCAGGCTGTATGACACCAAGCCCAGAC
>CANNRM010000127.1 GCA_947508155.1 Rickettsiales bacterium
ATAACAAGCTGTAGAAAATAACTTGATCGGAACACCTTTACTCGCATCGCAAATCTGTTGTAGAAATATATTATGATCTTTGCCGTCTAACGAGTATTTATTGTACGCTAATAACTCACCATGTACGTCTAATATTAGACTAAGAGCTGGTAAATATTTAGAAAGCAGTGAAATAACCTGAAACAGAGAATCATGATCTTGCTTCACTTCTATCACATCAAAATATTGATTTAACGTCGATGGATGCATTAAATTATGCAACGGATCTTTTGTTATAAACCTGTGATGTTCCTTCCAACACCCTTGAAACAAAATAATTGTTTCTTTAGTCGATCCAGATGTAAGATCTGGATAAATATCTAAAGGAGTTTTACTCTCAAAATTCACAGATGATTTATTGATATCAGCACCTCCTTTAAGCAATATTTTGGCCAACATAATGTTATTTTTCTTTAAAGCAAGATGTAGTGGTGACCACCCAAATTCATCTGTATAATTTAAATCACAAACCTTATCTTCTACAAGCTCAACAATTTTTACAATAGATCCATTTTCCCAGATCATTTTACAAAGATATTTGTTCAACATCGTTCGAGATTCTTCTATGTGAGTAGCACCATGCTTTACTAAACTCGATACTATTTCAGGCGCCTGCATTCTCAAAGCCAATGCGAGTGGTGTGTAGCCATATTGATCTACATAATTCACATCAGCACATTCTAAAATAGAAGACTTTACAGCATGGAGCTCGTACGCACCACGATCATACCTGTTATATAAATCTATACTACGACAAAGTTTTTGTTCCGAAGAAAGTGACATAATTATTGACTTTTTTAAATTATTACTTCATTAGTATAAACTAAAGTAGCCTATTTGTCAAATATTATTACTTATCTTAACTATATAAAGCGTGGGGGCGCGTGTGAATCATAAATAATTCTTTAATACATTAACAAATTTATACAGACACTCCCGAGACTAACCAATGATTCTCATATTGCATATACTGTCTCCAATTAATGTTAGATATTTTGCAACTCATGATACGCTCGCGCAGACTAATTTTACCTGAGTTTGGTGTAAGCTTTTAGCCTAAAAACCTATACAAGCGTTATTGCGAGGACCTTTAGGCCTTGCTGCACTGCTCGTCACCACATAATTTGCGTAGCAAATATCCGGGGCGCAGCTATAAAAAGCATTACTTTTTGACATGAATTACGTCAAACTCAGGTTAATTTTCGTGCTCATAATACAACACCCCATATAAAACAAAGCTATATCCATTAGACCTTTCAAGACTTATTCCATCGTATCATGCTAAATTAATAGCACGCACAACTAACTACGGATTATAAAGATGAGCGCAGAAAGCACACAGCCGACATCCACCTTATCATATAATTTGGTAATCAAAAAAAGGTGGTTTGGTAAACACAAAGAGGAAAATGGAAATTATGTCGCAACGGGTAATAAAAAGATAGAGTTAAAATCCACATCAAGAACAAAAGGACTTTTTAGAAGAAAAAAAACAGTCGCAACAGAAACAACCACCCCCTCATCTCTCGACACACTCGATTTAAAAGATTTAAAAACCACACTAACACGACTTGAAAATGGACCGAGTAACACAAAAATCACTCTACCAGATGGTTTATTAGAAAGCATTGATGACTTGATATCGCGTCAAAATGCTACTCAATCAGATTCCATTGCGCAATATAAATACGCGGCAGATCGTGCTAACATTTTAGTTGAGGCACACACACATGCGGCATCGTACCAGAGCGAGTGGCTCAAGCATTTTGAGACTCAGTCACTCAAAAAGGAAGTTCCAGAAGATTCTAAAACAGCATTTCGAGAATTGGCTAAGGTCGCAAAGAATAGCTTAACAGAAGCCCAAGGGGGCGTAGAAAGAAATAG
This sequence comes from Rickettsiales bacterium, assembly GCA_947508155.1. Classification (GTDB taxonomy): domain Bacteria; phylum Pseudomonadota; class Alphaproteobacteria; order Rickettsiales; family Rickettsiaceae; genus CANNRM01. The sequence continues at coordinate 1,924 of CANNRM010000127.1, forward strand.
TAATAAGCGTCTCGAGATGCTAACGCAAATTCATCTACAGAGCCACGTTTCAGGAGAGGCACCACCACCGTACGAGGTGGCACCACCACCGTACGAGGAGGCACCACCACCGTACGAGGAGGCACCACCACCTCGCCCACCAAAAACAGTAACACCACCACCTCGCCCAGGAAAATCAGCGAGCGTAAAAGAAATACAGGCTCAAATAGTAACAGAACGCACCGCAAAACAAGCGTTAATAATAGATCCCAATCGCCCAGAAAAAGACAATCGTAATATTCCGCAAGAATTTAAAAAACAACACGATATTCCCGAGGAAATTTCCCAAGGAAATACAGAAATCAAAACACGCCTCACAAAGGAGCCCGTTAATATCACGGAGCAAACAAACCATTTCTCCGAAGAGCACATAAAACAAGCTGAGTTAGATGCATTACGTCTATTAAAACCAGCGCATTCTATTACCGAACCTATAGCCGATAGAAGCGAGTTATTAGCACGCCGGTTACAAGAAAGCTTAACTGCCAAATTTGAATATGACAAGCCAAACATAGAAAATCCAGAATGGAGAAAAGAAGCTAAGCAGGAGATTCATGAGCATCAAGATACTATTAAACAAAAAATTACATCACAAGACTCAAATTATAGCGGTCACCATGCTCTATTAGATCAACTTCATCAAGTAGATTTAGGTAACGTCGAACAAATTAGAGGGAATTTGAGAAAATTATTCACCATGCAAAAGATGTTGGATAACGAGAATAAAACACAAGCTGACAAACAAGAACTTCAAAATCTGCAAACAAAACACCAAAAAGTGCTAGATACGCATTTACAGCACGGAAAGAAATCCGCATCGAGATAATTAACCGTACACCGTCACCCCGGACTTGATCCGGGGCCCAGTTTTTAATAAAAATACGTCACCCAACCATAATCTCCATCATCTTATCCTTCACATCCAAAGTCACTGTCTGGTTAGGCATCACATTCCCTGCAAGCAATAACTTCGCAAGCTCGTTCTGCAGCTCTCTCTGAATCACCCGCTTCAGCGGCCTTGCGCCATAAAGCGGATCGAACCCTTTATCCGCTAACCATTCCAGCGCTTTATCAGTCGTTTTCAGCCCTATAGATTGCGCCTTCAAACTCTCCTCCAACTGGCGAAGTTGAATCCGTACAATATCAGACATCTGAGCACGTGAAAGCCTATGGAACAATATAATCTCATCCAAACGATTCAAGAATTCTGGACGGAAATGCCCACGCACAATCTTCATAACGGATTCTTTTAAAATCTCCTCATCCTTGGACGCAGCATCTTCGGCTGATAAAATCTCAGCACCCAAATTAGACGTCAAAATA
>CANNRM010000128.1 GCA_947508155.1 Rickettsiales bacterium
GTACTTTTCGAAACAGGCTATGGGCCATCGGGACTGCCACATATCGGCACATTCGGAGAAGTTGCGCGCACAACTATGGTACGTAATGCTTTCCATAAAATTTCTGACATTCCAACAAGACTTTTCTGCTTCTCAGATGATATGGACGGGCTTCGTAAAGTTCCGAGCAATGTACCAAATCCTGAAATGGTTGTAGAGCATATGCATAAACCACTTACAGCAATTCCAGATCCATTTGGTGAGACCACAAGCTATGGGCATTATATGAACGCGAAATTACGTTCATTCCTGGATCGTTTTGGCTTTGAATATGAATTTTTCAGCGCAACTGAATGCTATGCAAATGGTATGTTCGACACAATGCTTCTCAAAACTTTGAGCAAATATGATGAAATCATGGCGCTTATGCTGCCTACATTCCGCGAGGAACGCCAAGCAACATATTCCCCATTCTTGCCTGTATGCCCTAAAACTGGTCGCGTCCTTCAAGTGCCTATTGAAAAAGTCAATCAAGAAGCTGGCACCGTAGCTTACCGCGATGAAGATGGATCCCTCGTAGAAGTACCAGTCACTGGTGGACATTGCAAACTTCAATGGAAACCAGATTTCGGCATGCGCTGGGCTGGGCTTGAAGTAGATTATGAAATGTATGGCAAGGACCATATGCCAAATGCTGGTATATATTCTGAAATTTGCCGCATTTTAGATGGAATTCCGCCAGTTCAATTCTTCTATGAATTATTCTTGAATGAGGAAGGAGCAAAGATTTCAAAATCCAAGGGAAACAGCATTACCGTTGATGAATGGCTGCAATATGCACCTCTTGAAAGCATGTCATTATTCATGTATCAATCGCCATCCAAAGCTAAACGTTTATATTTTGATGTGATCCCTAAAAATGTGGATGAATATTTGACATTCAACAGAAAATATCACGAAGAAACAGATGAAGTAAAACGCCTGGCAAACCCGGCATATCACATTCATAATGGCAATGTCCCAGTGCTTGAAACTTTTGGATTGAGCTTTGCATTGCTTCTGAATCTTGCATCTGCATGTAATCCATCTGACAAGTCAGTGTTATGGGGTTTTATCAGTAAATATGCACCTGGAGCTACGCCTGAAAAAGCGCCATATTTGGATCATTTAACCAATTATGCTGTTAGATATTACAATGACTTCGTAAAACCAAATAAGCAATATCTAGCACCTACAGACGCACATAAAAAGATCCTCCAAGAGATATATGACATGCTCAGCGCATTGTCTGTTGGCGCTAGTGGAGAAGAAATACAGAATCAGATTTACACTATTGGCACCAACGCTGGATACGAGAATTTGAGAGATTTCTTCAAAGATTTATATCAGATTTTGCTAGGACAGACAGAAGGACCAAGATTAGGATCATTCATTGAGTTGTTTGGAATTGAAGAAAGCAAGGCACTGGTGAAAGAGAAAAATACCAATTCCCCTTCCTAGTACGTCACCCCCGCGGAGGCGGGGGCCCAGTTAAGTAATTTCGCTTTAGCGACAAAATAAAATGCTATATTTTTTGAAAAAATATAGCTAAAAAGATTATACAAACTGGATCCTCGCCTGCGCGGGGATGACATCACCCAAGTAAAAGAATACAAAGTAAAATGGCATGATTGCAATTGACATTATCTTCAAAAACATTGATAATCTTAACATCTAATATAAAAACAGAAGATTATGAGATGTAATGCATATTGTACAGCTGAATCCTATAATATGGCCAAGCTAATTGAAACTTTAATCAACAATGGATCAGAACCAAAATATTTTGATGATATCATCCATATTCAAAAGGAATTTGGAAAAAAAGATAAGCGCATTGATGTGTTCTATTTTCCATTTGGATGTACAGTAGTATGGGGCGCTGAAGAAGGTGACGAACTACATATCATCAAAGAAATTGAAGAATTTGAAGTTGATGCAGTAAATGAAAATGCTAATGATCTGATCTATTATAATTACGATGAATCATCTCCTAAAACATTCATAGATGAAGATAAGAATGAAATAGTCTTACATAACAACCTTGTATTCACAAAAATCTCTATCTCTCATGCATTAGCGCAATCTGTAAAACTACAAATTCTTGAACGTTCTGTAATGCATCTTTTAGACCGAACGACACCAATACAACAAGAACTTGCGCAGAAAGGAAGTGTTTCTCTTTCTAAAACCGAAATTGCAAAACAAATGGGCGTATTATTCAGTGAAAGATATTCTGTTAACATGCATAGCGATATACTGGATGTGCCTGAATTTTTCTGGCGCCGTCCTAGCTATGAGCCATTATATCTTATGACAGCTGAATTTCATGATATCAAACAACGGCAAAATATTATGAATCACAGACTTGATATGATACATGATCTTTACAGCATTTTATCTGATGAGCTGAATGCGCGTCATTCATCTAGACTGGAAATTATCATTATCGCCCTCATTACTATTGAGGTAACAATTGCTTTGATAGAGATGGATTTCTTTTCTAAGGCAATGTCTTGGATTGGGTTGTAATTTACTAAAATTGGCCAAATGCTACAATTAACATCACCTTATATTTTTAATAAGCTATCCTCGAAACTTCTTGTGCCTATTAGTATATTATCTGCTCTATTATTCACAGCAGGGCTTTATTATGCACTTTTCGCCTCCCCCATAGACTACCAACAAGGCGAGACGGTGAGGATAATGTATGTGCACGTACCTGCTGCATGGATGGCTCTTGGAATTTATATGTTCATAGGGATTTGCAGTCTGCTTGCATTAGTCTGGAAACTCAGAATGGCCTTTCTCATGGCCGTTAGCGCAGCTCCAATCGGAGCATGTTTTGCAGCCATCACATTAATTACAGGATCACTATGGGGAAAACCTATTTGGGGCACTTGGTGGGTATGGGATGCGCGCCTAACTTCTATGCTTGTGCTATTCCTATTATATGTGGCATATATTGGCATAACCAACGCAGGAGATGATTTATTCCGCACAGAAAAACCCGCAAGCGCAATAGCACTTTTGGGTGTAATCAACGTGCCAATCGTAAAATTTTCTGTGGATATTTGGAATAGTCTACATCAACCAGCAAGCGTATTAAAAAGCGGGGGCCCTGCAATAGATGGGTCTATGTTAATGCCATTGATGCTGATGTTTGGGGCATATGCTACGTTTTTTGTAGCAGTGTGGATTATGAGGGTTAAGGTGGTTATGACACAGGTGAAACGTAGCTAGCGTCACCCCGTGCTAC
>CANNRM010000129.1 GCA_947508155.1 Rickettsiales bacterium
GCCCCAACCAAATGATCGGCACCGCGCACTATAGCATTATGTCCGCTAATGGTTATGTGTGCGCCCATACGACAAAGCTCTGGCACATGCATAAAGCGATTTTCGAAGATATTTTCCGTAATTACAGCGGTACCTTGCGCCATTGTCATAAGCGCCATATATTGCGCCTGTAAATCTGTTGAAAAACCAGGATATGGCATTGTAGAAATATCGACTGCATCAAGCTTCCCATTACCTTTCACACGAATTCCGTCATGCCCATCGTCAATGTGAATACCCGTTTCTATTAATTTGCTGGCGATATTTTCTACCATTTCATATTTAATATTTTTGATCAGTAAATTACCATGGGTAATAGCAGCCGCAACCATATAAGTTCCAGCTTCAATTCTATCAGGAATCACACCATATTTATGAGCATTCAATGATGAAACGCCTGTAATATGCACAGTATCTGAGCCAATATTTTCAATCTTCGCACCCATTCCAACAAGACAATTACATAAATCAATAATTTCTGGCTCACGGGCAACGTTGGATAATGTAGTATCGCCCTTAGCAAGTACAGCTGCCATAATAAGATTAATCGTCGCACCAACGGATACCTTATCAAAAGTAAAATTAGTACCAACAAGACCATTCTTCGCGCGTGCTAATATATACCCATGATCTATCTCAATTTTTGCCCCCATTGCCTCGAGCCCTGCAAGGTGAAGATCTACCTGACGAGCACCCAAAGCGCATCCCCCAGGAAAGGACACTTTCGCCTCACCAAAACGTCCAACCAATGGCCCAAGCACCCAAATAGATGCACGCATTTTACGCACTATATCATAAGGTGCTTCAAAATTATTGATGCTCTTTGCATTCAGCCTTATGCCTCTTTCTGAGCGCTTGCATTCAACGCCAATATGCTCCAGCAAAGACACCATAGTGGTAATATCCGTAAGATTTGGGATATTATCCAACACCAGCTCTTGATCCGATAAAATAGCAGCTGTCATAATTGGCAAAGCTGCATTCTTTGCGCCGCTGATATGGACATCTCCAATCAGTTTATTCCCACCGCGCACTATAATACTATCCATAACTAATACATCCTAAATTTTGAAATTACTTGATCTTCTTGCACTTTGTTATAAAGCGCATCTATGATAGATTCAGAGTCTATGTCTATTTGTGACATAAGTCTTTTCTTGAACCATGATTCCTTTGGTTTGATATAATCAATTTTTGCTTTTTCACCAAATTTCTTTCTGATGAAATTATACATATTATCGATACCGTCAATTAGACCGTAATCTTCCGCTGTAATACCTGACCAAAACTCTCCATTAAATAAAATGTCATCATTCTGTGTAAGTCTTCCTTTGCGCGAAGCTTTAACATGGTCGATGAAATGATTATGAGCATGTTTTTGTATTTTCATTAAAATATCTATATCACCCTTTTTTTCAGGAACAAATGGATCAAGTACGGATTTATTTGTTCCATGTGTGTATACTCTACGCTCCACACCAAGTTTTTTTATTGTATCCACAAATCCAAATCCAGCAGAAATAACACCAATAGATCCTATAATTGAACTTTTTGATGCATAAATTTCTTTTCCAGCACATGCTAACCAATACCCTCCAGACGCAGCAACATCTTCCACAAAGCTATATACTGGCACATTTTTTTCTTTAGAGAGCGCCATGATTCTGGAGGCGATTAGTTCTGACTGCACTGGCGACCCACCAGGTGAATTAATTGCAAGTATCACTGCTTCTAAATTAGATTTGTCGAATGCCTCTTCAATAGAATTATTCAATCCTTCTAGTGTCATGCCACCTTTTCCAACCCCTGTTTTGCCTATTGCCCCTGCAAGTCTTAGTATGGAGATACGCGGTTTAGGGTTGCGAAAATTTTCAAACGTCAAGCAGCTGATGAAATTATCTAGCTTGGAATTTTGCATTCCTTTTACTGCCATTGTGGATTCATTAATGTGTGGATGCGTCATCGTCACTCTCTATTTTTGGTTCTGGTTTCTTTTCTTCTGGTTCTTTTGTCTCTTCTTTGGTAGGAGATTGTATATAATTCACAGCATTATCCTTGTAGCTATTACGTGGCGTTGGAGGATTGCCAGGAATATATTTTAGTAGCAAATCACGCACCTTGTCGTCATACCAATTTATCGCACCTGAAAATTTTGCAACTGCCATTCCTTCTGCATTTATGAGAATACTTGTTGGAAGGCCAACCACTTCAAATGATTTAAATAATGTATTTTTATAATCATGCATCACTGGCAAATGAAGTAAATTATTGGCTTTGTAAAAAGATGATACATGGTCAATTCCCACATAATCTTCAGAAATAGGTAATATCACGAATGGAAGTTTGCGGAAATCTTTTTGTAGCATATCCAAATCGGTCATTTCAGTAACGCATGGTGCACACCATGTAGCCCAAAATACAAGCAGAACAGTTTTGCCTTCATATTCTTCAAGAAAATGCTGTTTATTTTCTGCATCAAATATTGCTATATCTTCTGGTGTGTATGCTGGTGCTTGTTCTGTAATTTTTGACATTTGAGAGGTTTTTTCCTCTGTTTCTGCATAAGCTATGCCTATATAAAATACGCTGATCAGAAATGTAGAACAAAAAAACTTGAGCATATGATGATTATATATTAGGATTATAGATTATTCATCATAGCGAGCTAAGGCAATGTTTTCAAGATTATTTAAAGTTATCTGTATAGTTACAATAGGAATAGGTCTCACAGCATGTGGATTGAAGGGACCGTTGAAATATGAGACAAATTCCGAAACTCAGGGCTAAAAAGTCCCGCGCCTTGAGACGCGGGACTTTGCAGAGGTTATGCCTCGCTACTATCGTTGTAACTATTATCAAAGCCACTTAAGAATACAGCTTTAATAACATGCGGAGGGAGGATATGTTCATCGCCAAAAGTGTCCTCTATCGCCTGTGTGAGCATATTCTTATCCTGCTCGCAATGATCATGCTCTAGTCCTTTTTGAATGACTTTTATAATCATCTTAGCATGAGCTATAGCGAGATCTGTTACAAGCTTTTCGGCTTTTGTATGATCATTATCTAATTTAGCTTTAAGCTTTTCTATAGGGCCTTTATTAATCCACTTGATAGACTCCTTATGTCCATCTAATGTTTTGATGTAATTCGCGTGTTTTGAGGTCGTTTGTGTTGCTAAGTCTTGAATAA
>CANNRM010000130.1 GCA_947508155.1 Rickettsiales bacterium
ATCTGTCACCGAGTTTCTGGACTTTTACAGGGATGACGTGGGTAGTTACAACACAGGGCCATTCAAAATGAATTTGAGCGAATTTAACGCTAGGAATGGTATTACTCTTGTGACATCAGATCCACGAGATCCGACTTCGCTAAGTAGCTACGCCGAGACCCCTAGGATGACGAATAAAATTATGATGATAAATGTTATAATGTGGAGCTATAGCGGATCCCAAATTAAATAATACTAGAAGCCAGAAGCAACACGTACACTTTAGTACGTGAGCTTCGCAGCGACGACGTAGTATTAATTTGCGATTCGCTATAGGGTCTATAGCTCGTGGCCATTAACTTGCTTCTCATATTCCTTACTGAGTGACATAACACCATATAACCAGCAACCAATAATGAACATACAGATCGCCGCGAAGAACGGCGTTGCTTCTGCAAAACTAAACGTTGGCAACAGAATAAAGAATGTTGATTGGATAATACCACCACCAGACTTACCAAAACGTCCGCCAACTACGTCTACCGCAGCTTTACCTTTACTCTTAAGCTCATCATCCAACGGAATATAAGCCATCTCCTTTGTAGAGTCAAAGAGCGAGTATTTTGTAGCTTTACTTAGAACATTCTGAACCATACCAATAGTCACAGCCAAAGCAAGCGGAGGAGCGGCTGTAACCAAGGCAATATATGGTTGCATTTCAGCGCCAAATAAGATGAATGCGAAAAACGCAGCACCGGTAACCAACATCATAAGCGGTGTCAAGATAGCAGCTGTTTTCCATGTTACTTTACGAAGAATATTACTACCCACGATCATGAACAATATAGCACCGAAACCTTGCCATACTTGGAATTGCCCCATATAAGCAGTATATAGTTCTTTAGTTGGATATAGTTCTTTAATCTTCGCTTTCCATACACCTTCAATAAGGTTCACGGAAATACCATAAGCAAGAACTAGAATCGCGATCATACCCAAATATTTTGAAGAGAAAATAAGTTTGAAGCTATCTGCAAGAGATAGTTTTTCTTTCTTTTTCTTCGCAGATTTAGGGCCATTAGGATCATAAAAACGTGGATCAGTCAAAACATTCACATTAATCCAGCGATATAAAAGCATTACGATAATACCGTTAGCAATAGAGATATATAATACTGGCAAGAAAGTTAGGCCATCACCAGCTTTATCACCCAAGAAATGGATCAGCACAAAACCAGCAACAGGCAATGAGAAATTAGCAAGCATTCCAAACATTGAATAGAATCTTTTCGCTTCTTCTGTTTTAGTAATCTGATTAGCAAATTGCCAGAACAAAAGGCTCAGCATCATGCTGCCCCAAAGCTCAGAAATTGCATAGAAGGTCGCAAGACCCCAATTTCCACCAATACGAATAAACCATTTAAGACTAGGACTAGCAGCGCTTAATTCTTCGATTGTTTCAGCAGAAGGGTGCGCGAACCCTGGATTTGGATAAAGAACGAATGTAAACAACACGAGATAACCAACAAAAAAGCCAGTTACAGCATAGAATACTTTCTGTTGAGATAGAACATTGCAAAGCTTTGCATATGCTATCATTGCAATAATTGCAGATGGCAATACAACGTAAGTCTTCAAGAAGCTAAGCGACTCAGGGCCGATAGCCGATACTACGAATCCGTCCTTTACCGAACGAAGCATCGCATAGTTAAACAGGATGAAAAACATCATGCCCGCCATTGGCAGGAACTTTTTATTCTCATGCCACTCAATTGGCCAAAAAATTCTTCTTAGATTGCTTGATAGGCTGGGTTTTGTTTCTGTGCTCACTTGAATCATTCCTTAATAAAATTTAACAACACGTTTATTATAAATACAGGATAATCCAACCAAAGTCAAGAAAAAATGCTATTTTTTTGTCAAAATTAATGTGACCCAGTTGTTTTTATTAAAGTGACTTGCCACCGATAGTTCGCACTTCACATAACTCTCAACTATTGCTTGCATTTGATTTTCTAAAAAACCCGACAAGATAATCACCCCACCATCATCAACCAACCTTGCTATAGACGCAGCCATCTCTATCAAAGGCCTCGCCAAAATATTAGCGAGCACTATATCATACTTTGCAGAAACATCCAAATTCTCCACACCATCCATCACAACCAATTCCAAATCCACATCATTAGTCTGAGCGTGATCTTTTGCAACTTCTATAGCAACAGCGTCAATATCCGTTGCTACAACTTCTGCATTCGACCACAACTTCTTCGCTGCAATTGCTAAAATACCAGTGCCAGTGCCAACATCTAACACTCTATTAACCGCCTTAGACGAATACAACTCCAAAGCTTCCAAGCAACCTATTGTTGTAGCATGCTCTCCGGTGCCAAAAGCACGAGTTAGATTTAAAACAATTGGAATCAAATTTGATGAGGAAGCATCTGATGATCTAATGATATGAAATTTATCAGTTTTAATTTCACCAAGAGATGAAAGAGCCCTATCAGTCCAATCTTTATTTTCTACTTTAGTGATTAATATGGAACCTGACTTAATCAGGTCTCGAAGATTCTTGGGAATAATATCTTGCTTAGGCTCCTCACCAAAATACACCTCCACCATCCACTCATCATCTGGCATTGCATCAACTGTTTCTGATGTAATTTCGTGCGATGAAATAGCCAAAACTTTTTCATCAAAAAAATCTTCGAACAAGCTGACATGTTGATATTGTGTTGCAAAAGCCAGCAACCAAAGCTCTTCAGTTTGCGAGAATGGATTTGTCATATTAATTATATCCTAGAATTCTTAGATTTAGCAAAATACAACATCAACCTCATACGTAACTCTTCTGCCGTTGCTTGAGTGATGCTTTTCTTTGTATATTTTTCATGTGTATATGACGCATAAGGCTCAGAAGTAGAACTATACGACCCAATAAGCCTTACTTTTCCTTCCGTCAGAACTTCCCCAGTTGATTTATCAATCAGACTATAATCACATAATTGTGTAACATTTTGTTTTACCACATTCGCCTGACCAGTAATAATAAGAGGAGTTACGTTATCTGACAAAGTCAATTTAAGTGTATATTTGGTATCATGCGGCACACCAAATAATTTACTGATATTATGGTATAGCTCGTTATGTTCAAGCGTTTCAACTTCGTCAATTTCTATACCAGACAAAAATTCTTCAAATTCTTTATCGCGACCATACACAGGCCCAAAATTACTACAAGCAG
>CANNRM010000131.1 GCA_947508155.1 Rickettsiales bacterium
ATTTTGAGAAAATGGATTTCTCTGAACTTATAGTAGATCTCAAAAAGAGAATCAAAGTACCTAATGCAGGTGATATTAACGTAAGAATAAATAAAATGCAAAATGACGGACATAAAGATTATAAAAAGACCAATAATACTGGTGCAAATCCACAACTCAATCCTGCTAATAAAACAGGAGGAATGAATAATACACAGCAAAGGATGTTAGAAGGACAAGAAGGTACATATGCCAATTAGATCAAATATAAACATTCAATCGGTAACATCAAGAACAGGGCTATACACTTGTTTGATTATATCAATCTTTGCATTTCTATTACCTGGTATTACTGAGGCATCAGAAACTATAGGCAAAGAAAAAAAATTTATGGAGCAAAGATACAGAGGGTGGCTGTGGTTTGAAGAAAAACAGTTAGAAAAACCAAACAGTAGAGCAGAGACATCTATAACGCCTGAGGAGGCGGCAAATGAAATTGAAGAATTGCAAAAAAAGATGGAAGAAAAGAAAAATATTATGATTACTCGTCCATCTCCGGAAAATGTATTGGCATATGTACAGATAGAAGATGTCATGTGGAAAAAAGCTATGCTACTTGATGATGCATATAGACAGGCAAAATTTAGATATCCTGAATATTTTGACAAACTAAAAGACCCTGTAAACGTACATGCAGTGAAGTATAAACGTAAATTAGATGATGAGGTAAAGGCAAATAAAATCAAGGATTTTGCATCTCAATTTGACTTGGTGTTTTTCTCCAGAGGAAACTGTGGCTACTGCACAGAATTTGCACCAGTTCTTGAGCGCTTTGCTGAAATGTATGGGTTTAGTGTAGAAGAAGCAAGTATAGATGGGGATATGAGTGGACTCTTTACTGGAAAAAAAATGCCAGATCTAGCAGTTAAATTAGGAATAGAGGCTACTCCGAGTGTAGTTGCTGTAAGTAAAGATGGCAAAAATGCATTTGAGCTTATACGTGGGTATGTTGCAATGTCAGAGCTTGAAGAACATGTGGGGCTTGCCGATGATTTTGTTAAAGAGCAAAAATTGAAAGCAATAAGTCGGAAGTCGCAAAGTAGCATAACTAAGGAGAGAGATTGATGAGTAGAATAAAAATGTTAAACCTTCAAACTACAAAAGGTCACAAATTTCTTAATTTTGCAGTAGCTATTGTGGTGAGCACTTTGCTGAATTTAGGTGTTACAAGTACTGCGCATGCTGGAATAGAGGGGCTTGTAAAGTTTGTAGATCCAGAGGCGATGTCTAATATGACTTCACCAGCAATTATAAAAGACCAATCAGGTGGTTATATGACTGGTGGGTCAATTCTTATAAGAGGTCCAAGACCAAAAGAACTACAACCATTTAATGTACAATCACCAAGTATGAAATTCGATGCTTGTACTGGCTCTGCAGATTTTAGATTTGGGGGTTTTTCTTATATTAGCGCACCGGAGTTTGCTTCATTCTTAAAAGGGGTAGCAAAAGCAAGTGGGGCATACATGGTTAAGATGGCGGTTAAAACAGTATGTCCACAATGTGAACAGATTATGAGTGATCTTGAAGCCATTGCAAGAGATATCAACGGGATGTCTATGGATCAGTGTGCTATGGCACAAAGTATAGCCGAGGGTGCTTTTAGTAAACTAAGGTCTAGTGAAAAACAGAAATGTATGATGGCAGCTAATGTTCAAAAGAAAGCCACCGACATTACTGCTACGACAAGTCAATGCCAAGATCATGCCGGAGATGCAATAGACGATTCGAAGGAATTTGAAGATATGCTTGGAGATGAATTTAATTTGGTGTGGAAGGCTTTGAGTCAGGGGTCAAAATTGGCGGTATCTGATGCTGATAATACCTTAAAGACTCTAATGATGTCAGTAAGTGGAACTATCATTGGACTAAAACGTGGAGGCAAATACCAATTCTCGTATAAACCATCTCTTTTAGATGATAAAGAGCTTCTTGATAAATATATGGGCACGAGTAGTGGAGATTCTAAACTAACTCTTTATTCTTGTAATGAAAAAGAGAAATGTCTTGATCCCAAAGAAGTAGAAGTGACGTTAAAATCCAATGATACATTATATGGCAACGTGTCAAAACTTATCAGGAGTTTGGTGATCAAAGTACAAGATGACAATCACAATCTTTCAGATGAAGAGAAGGCCTTAATAAGCTTTTCTAATATTCCTATTATTACTCTTATTGAATTAGAGCTCACAACAAAAGGAGATACTGATGATTTATTGGTTAGGATGGGAGAGTTTATAGAGGTCGTTTGTTATGATGTGATTACAAATTTTATGCAAATTATGTTAAATAGAGTGGTTGCAAAGGTGCAAATATTAGAGCATGTGTCAGCTGAAGATGTTGTAATTGATAGGTTTATTGCTGGTACTGACACTGTACGTAGATATTTAGCAGATGCTAAGCATGGAGCATTTCAAAAACTACAAGTTATAACACAAATCAAGGAAAGATTAGATATGCAGCGTAAAGAATTCGAATTTGGGTTTGGAAGAATCATGAAAAGTATGGAGAGTTAAATGGAATTAGATTTAACAATATACACTTATGGTCATCTTGATGCGATGTATTATATCCTAAATGGCATTGCAATGGTAATGAGTTCTGGATTTGCAGAGGCGATTATTACTACAACTGGAATGGTTGCTACTTTTTATTATGGGATTAAAGCGGCTTATGCAAGCAGCTCAGGTGGAGCCAAACAACATTTGATGAAGCTTGCGGGTATGGTTCTTGTCATTAATGGATTACTTACTCCAGTTACAACGATGAAGATAGAAGACCATGTTACAAAGCAGCGTGAACTGGTAGAAAATATACCAATTGGGTTAGCATTACCTGTGGGCATTATGGAGAAAGTTGGAGATCTTTTAACTGAAGTATTTGAACAGGCATTTACACCAGTAGCAAACGATGAGCGTAAACCAAATAATTATAGGGATTATGGTATGGTATTTGGCGCTAGATTAGTTCAAGAAACACGTAAGTTCAAAATAACTACACCAAATTTTGCTCATAATATGGAGAATTTTATTAGAAGATGTGTTGCTATAGATGCGGCTATTGGAAAGAAATACAACCTGGATGAATTAATGCAATCAGATAATATATGGGAACTAGTAACCAAAAAGCCAAGTCAATTG
>CANNRM010000132.1 GCA_947508155.1 Rickettsiales bacterium
AGAATTCCAACCTGTTATCAAGATGATCGATTCTCTTGTGAAAAAGGCTGGTAAAGAAAAATGGGCACATCCTGAGCCTGTAGCTAGCGATGACTTCATTAAAGAAGTTGCTAAAAAATACGGTAAGGATATTGAGAATGCTTATAAGATTAAAGATAAACAAGAGCGTTATACGGCTCTTGGAGATGTGCATGATGCAGTGGTTGGTCATTACGCTAATGATGAAAAAGTAACGGCTCTACAAATCGATATTGCATTGGATGATATTAAGTCAAAAGTTCTCCGTGGACAGGCGCTTAAAACTGGTATTCGTATTGATGGTAGAAAAGTTGATCAAATCAGACCAATTGAGTCAGAAGTATCATTACTTCCACGCGCTCATGGTTCTGCATTATTCACACGCGGTGAAACTCAGGCTTTTGTTGCTGCAACTCTTGGCACTGGCCAAGATGAGCAGATAATTGATGGTTTGGGTGATGAATATAAAGAGCGTTTCATGCTAAACTACATATTCCCTCCATATTCTGTAGGTGAATGTACACCTCTTCGTGCTCCTGGTCGTAGAGAAGTTGGACATGGTAAACTTGCATGGCGTGCGCTGAAAGCTATTGTGCCATCTAAGGATGTGTTCCCTTATTCTATCCGTATTGTGTCTGAGATTACGGAATCTAACGGTTCTTCTTCAATGGCAACTGTATGTGGTGGATCTCTTGCTATGATGGATGCTGGTGTGCCTTTGAAATCTCCGGTTTCTGGTATTGCTATGGGTCTTATCATGGAAGGCAAAGAATTCGTTGTTCTTTCTGATATTTTAGGTGATGAAGATCATTTGGGAGATATGGATTTCAAAGTTGCAGGTACTGAAGAAGGTATTACAGCTTTGCAAATGGATATCAAAGTAACAGGCATTACAATCGCTATTATGAAACAAGCATTGGATCAAGCTAAAGGTGGTCGTATGCATATTCTTGGCGAAATGTCCAAAGCTATGACATCTCATAGAGTTGAACTAAGTGCTAATGCTCCGCAAGTTGAAACTTTCAAGATTGATAAAGATAAAATCCGCGAAGTTATTGGTTCTGGTGGTAAAGTGATCAAAGAAATTTGTGAAGTTACTGGTGCGAAAATCGATATTACTGACGAAGGTATGGTAACTGTTGCAGCTGTTGGTAGAGATAAACTTTCTGCTGCTGTTGAGCGTGTTAAAGGCATAGCTTTTGATCCTGAAATTGGTAGCATTTTTGATGGTACTGTAATGAAGGTTCTAGATGCTGGTGCGTTTATCAATTATCTACCTGGTAAGGATGGTTTCGTACATATCAGCGAAGTTGCTGATACTCGTATTGAAAATATCCATGGGCATCTTGCTGAAGGGCAAAAAGTTAAGATCAAATTCATCGGAATGGATCCTGTGAAAGGTAAAGCGAAGTTCTCTATGAGACTTGATTTTGACCATGCTAATGCTCCTGCTAGAGAGCCGAGAAGCGACAAGAAGCCTTTTGATAAAGGTGGCAAGCCGGGTCGTAATGATGCTCCGCGCGCAGAAGCTGCTCCTAAAGCGGAAGCTACGGCTCCTGCTGCTCCTCGTGAAGAGCGCAAGGATGATGCTGGTTCTAGCCGTCGTCGTAAGAATGATCGTCCTGAGCGCGCTCCTGAGGCTACGCCTGCTGTTGAAAGGAAGTATTTTAGCTAGGTTTATCGTTCGTAACTACTCACGTCATCCCGGGCTTGACCCGGGATCCAGCTCTTTCTCTTACATACGTCATCCTCGGATTTGCGTTTGCAAGTTTGGGGATCTCATGAGGCGAGAGAAATGCTCGATCGAGCATCGCTCATGATTACTCAGATCTCTGAATCCGCAAACGGATCCGAGGATAATGCTGTTGTGCTATTCTTTTCGCTCATTTAAATAAAAGTTGCATCATTTTAAATATTCTGTATAACAAGGTAAGATTTTGATAGAAAAATCTCAACCTAAATATGACGAAGTTGATCCATTGTCATAATTATTGATGTACTTTTCAATATTAGCTTAGTATATTGGACATTATGAAAGCTCACAACGTACAAATCATAATTCTTGCCGCGGGTAAGGGGAGTCGGATGAAGTCTGATCTCCCTAAGCCTATGCATAAAATCGCAGGGCGCACTATGCTTGAAATGGTGCTGGAAAATGCTCGTTGCGTTTCTGATGATATTACAATCGTTTATTCGGAGGCTATGAGGCCTTATTTGGACGATGCCGCGGCGCGTCTTGTCATCCAACCCACACCACTGGGCACTGGTCATGCAGTCTATTGCGCAATAGATGCAATTAATCCTGAAAAACCCACGATCGTTCTTTGTGCCGATAATCCTTTTATCGATGCTGGTATGATAACCTCAATGCTTGATGCATTTAAGATCAGCAATTCTGACATGATGGTGATGGCGTTTGAAAGAGAAGATCCTACCGGTTATGGAAGGCTAGTGCTGGATGACCAAAACAAAGTGAAAAAGATTATCGAATGCAAGGACGCCAACTCTCAAGAAAAATCTATAACGCTTTGTAATTCTGGTATTATATTGTTTAACTCTAAAGCCCTTAAAGAGGCATTGTTGGAATTGATGGCTCATAAATCATCTGGTGAATATTATCTTACATCTTTGTTAGAGATAGCCTATAATAATGGCTATAAAACTGGCTATTTCACAGCTTCTGGTGCTGTACCATTGGGTGTCAATACTCCGGAAGAGCTCGAAGCAGCTCAGAAACTCAAAAATTTTTCATAAAAACCCTTGAAGTATAAGGAATGTGTGGTATATCATGTTGATATAATTATATTATCAGGATGAACTATGTCTCGAAATTCGTCATGCAATCCGCTAAAGAGTGTGCCTACTGTGCAAATGTTACAAGAACTTGCGAAAAGAACTGCTGGATCAGTTTCAGACATGGCTGTATTTACGGCAACATTTGTTCGTTCTGCAGTAATAGTTACGCATGATGCTGCTATTACTTATATTCCACCAGCTTATGATGCTGCGCTTCTAGGGGCCCAAGCTCTATTTTCTGTTATAGAAAAACATGGTCCTGTAGTTATAGATAGCGTAGTGTCTACATCTGCAACTGTGGTCGATGCTGCTGCTACATACGCTCCTGTTATATGTCAAGCTGCAGGTGAGGCGGC
>CANNRM010000133.1 GCA_947508155.1 Rickettsiales bacterium
CACGGCAATTTGATGCCCAATGCCTCTGTAAATAACGTCTCTAGTTCCATAGTACTCCAGGATAAAATGTAACAATATTGTTGCATTCTAACCCAGCTACATTAATTGCGATATATTTTTGTTTACCCACTCGTTTTTCAGAAGAGCCACAAATTGTAAGACCAAGTCACGATGCTGTATTGCGTAAATCCCTTGAAAATCCTATTCTTGCGAAGCAATTTTTTGATGCGAATTTGCCAGAATATGTGAAAGCTGTAATTGATACAAGTAATTTGTTGATAGAAAAGGAAAGTTTTGTCGATGATAATCTTAAGCATAGCATTGGCGATATTTTATTTTCTACAAAATGTGGCGATGATGAGGCGTATATTTATTTGTTGCTTGAACATCAAAGTAAGCAAGATCCGCTCATGTCCTTTAGGTTGGTGAAATATATGGTGAATATTTGGGGTCGTTATTTAACAAAAAACCCTAATGCTACAAAATTACCTCTTATATATCCGATGGTATTTTATAATGGAAAGCAGAAATATAATGTTCACAAAAACATATGTAATCTATTTGAGGATAATGTTTTAGGAAGGCGTTTTTGGCATGAAGATCATCATTTGATTGATGTGAATGAGATACCAGATGAGGAACTTAAGCAAGGTTCTGCGGTTGGGATGTTAGAATATTTTATGAAATATATACGTTCGCGTGACTTGATTAAAAAATGGGAAGAAATGGCGCCATTACTAAATAAGGTAAGAGTTGTGGTTGGCAGGGATTTTATAAGAATTCTAGCTCACTACACATTGACTTCACTTGATGAAAATGATAAAATGAAGCTGGATAAAATTCTTATAGAGAATTTGAATAAAGAAGATGGAGAAGAAATTATGGGAAGTTATGCAGAAAACTTGATGCTGAAGGGCATAGAACAGGGCATAGAACAGGGTATAGAACAGGGTATAGAACAGGGTATAGAACAGGGCATAGAACAAGAGAAGTATTCGGTTGTTCTGAATATGCTTAAAAAGCGTTTTGATATGGATTTAATATCAGAAGTTACAGGAGCTTCGGCAGAGATGGTCCTTGATGTCGCTCGGAGTCAACATATTAATATTGGTGCATAACTTTTGCTGCATTCCGTAGTTCTACTTCTTGTATAGCTTATATATTTTCTGCTGCTTGTATTTCCTTTAATGGTCTCTATAGATTCTCTTTCAAATTTCATTCCTTTAAAAATAAAAAATAACTACTTGCGTGATTTTGCTGGGAGGTATAGCATGAAAATTGTAACCATACGTTAGCAATCAAAATTCGCGCACTATCGTTGGTTGGTTCTTGTATTAACTTTATCGGAGGTACGTCAAACTGAGGTTGCTTTAGAACTATACAAGCCTATAGAAGTCACAGTAAGAGGAGGCAAGGTAATTTATATCGGTTCTGTTCCAACTGAAAAAGATAGTTTATTGGCAACTGGTGTAGCTTGGAAACAAAATGGCGTAAAGGCCGTTATCAACAAGCTTGCAGTTGATCATAGAAAACCCGAATTTAGTCTAAAACAATATAGCAAAGATACTTTGATCACTACTGCATTTAAAGCAAAATTATTAAAAGAGAAGGGCGTTAAATCTGCAAATTACACAATAGCTACTACTAATGGTACAATATATATATTTGGCGTAGCTCATTCAGTGGAGGAGCTCAACAAGGTTAAAGCTATTGCTCGTGGGGTTGATGGTGTGAGAAATGTTATTAGCAATGTTCATATCCACCAACAATAATTGATTTTGTATGGGGTATCTATGAGTAAAAGCATCAGAGAAGTAGCTGGAATATTCAAAGATAGCAATGCATTGCAAGATGCTATAGATGAGTTAAGTATTTCAGGCTTTGAGAGGTATGAATTGAGTGTAATAGGGAGTGAAAAAGCTATGAAGGATAAGTTTAGCGTAGCTTTTAAAAATCCAAAGTCACTGATAGATAACCCCAAAACGCCACGTGGAGTAAATATTGCCACTGAAGAAATGGGAGTTGCGGAAGGAGCTGTTGTGAGTGGAGGGGTATTGATAGGAGTAGTAGCCTCTTTGATAGCTGCAGGTGGCGTTGCTGTTCATTCAGTTATTCCCGCAGCTGTCATAGGTGCTACGGCTGGCACTGCGTTTGGCGGAGTGATGGCTCAACTAATAGGGAATGCGCATGCCGAAAGATTACAGAAGCAAATTGATAAAGGAGGTTTGATATTGTGGGTGCGAGTTGATAATAAAACAAAAGAAAAACTTGCCTATGATATATTGCAAGGGCATGATGCAAAATATGTGCATGTACATGACATTAAACTAGTCTAAAAAAGGTAATGCTATGTCATTAAATATTGTAGCATAATGTTCTCTACATCTTTCTTTGTTATATCTTTTAAAGCTAATATCTTTGAGCTACTTGTGGTTCCCTTGATAATTTCCAGCTGATTTTGTTTTAATCCCCATTCCTTCGCAAGCATTTTGATAATTGCCACATTTGCCTTGCCATCTTCGGGCGCTGCATTAATGCTAATTTTCAGCAATTGTGATCCATTTACATCAGTGAATCCATGGATGCAACTAGTCTTTGCGCCAGCTTTAACTTTGAGTAGTATGAGGGCGGTTTTTGTTTTGTCATTATAAGAAAAATTCATTGCTTTTTTTTGAGTATAATACTATGGTTAATTCTGTGATTTATCAAGAGTGTTTTGATGTTTATTCGATATGTCCAAATTTTTGCAATTATATTGATAACATCAACAACTCATGCAGCTGTAGATAAGGAAATCATTCAATCCGCTAGGTGTGTGGGATATTTTAGGCATTTTGAAACTAGACTTAAAATACCGCAAGATACCTTATACTCAATATCTCTTCAAGAAACTGGCAAAATTCATTCTGATAAAAAAGTCAAAATTGCATGGCCTTGGACTGTGAATGTTGAAGGTAAGGGGTATTATTTTGATACAAAAAAAGAAGCTATGATTTTTGTGCGCGATCAAATGCGTGATGGTAAGGAAAGTATAGATGTTGGATGTATGCAGGTGAATTTGAAGCATCATCCAGATGCTTTTCGTTCTCTGGAGCATGCATTTGATCCACGTAGCAATATAGCCTATGGTGCAAAATTTTTGATTTCCAAGTATGAG
>CANNRM010000134.1 GCA_947508155.1 Rickettsiales bacterium
GAAGATCTGCGCCATTCTCAAGTAAATGCGTTGCAAAACTATGTCTAAATGAGTGAGCGGAGGTATGTTCTGGGAGTCCTATGCTTCTACGTAATTTGATTAATTGTCTGCTAAATACACCGGTAGATAATATATTGCCTTTTTCTCCTCGAAATATGGGATCTGAATTATCAATTTGAAATGGCAATAAAGAGAGGTATTGATTGATAGATGACAATGCTTCATTTAGCATTGGGACAATACGTTCCTTGCTACCCTTTCCTTTAATCACCAAATAGTCTGAATTTAAATCTTTTTTGCATATTGCTAGAGCTTCAGAGATACGTAATCCTGAAGCGTAAATGAGCATCAAAAGAGCTTTGTCACGCATTGCCAGCCAGTCATTTTTTTCAAACTCTGGTGATGAATTAATCGCAAGCATTACATCATCGAAGCTTAATGCCTTTGGTATTATTTGAGCTTTTTTGGGACTGCGCATAGCT
Source organism: Rickettsiales bacterium (assembly GCA_947508155.1). Lineage (GTDB taxonomy): Bacteria > Pseudomonadota > Alphaproteobacteria > Rickettsiales > Rickettsiaceae > CANNRM01. The sequence continues at coordinate 483 of CANNRM010000134.1, forward strand.
AGCACAGTATTATTTGTTTGATTCGTTACCTGATAGATGAATTTGTAAAAGCTCTTGACCCCTGATAAAGATCTTGCGCTGGAACTTGCGGCGTAATCTTCATTTTTCCGCATGCTTAACCAACTGCGTACAGTGTGAATATCTGTCTTGATTAGATCATCTAGGTTTGGATCCTTGCCTTCGTGATTTTTGATAAAATTGATAAAATCATGTATATCATGCACATAGGAAATAACGGTATGATTCGAAAATCCACGCTCGCTACGTAGATATTCCTGCCACTTGATTATATCGGATTCTAGGGACATATTATACCAATAAGACCAAGGAAGCGGCTATTGCGAACATTATAATACCTATTATGAAATCCAATATTTTCCATGCTATTGGTTTTTGGAAAATAGGCAATAATAGCCTTGCACCATAGCCAATTGAAAAGAACCATATAAAGGATGCCGAGATTGCTCCGATCGCGAAATATAATCTATTATATGCAGTAAATTGCGAACCTATCGTGCCTATTAAGACGCAAGTATCAAGATAGAGGTGCGGATTGAGCAAACTTACTGCGAGCACTGTTATAAAAGCATCCTTGCGTTTAAGCTTGGAATCGTCGTTGCTGATATATAAGATGTCGTCTTTAAAAGCACTATAGAATGATCTGATACCATAGCATATTAAGAATATTGCGCCGCCATATTTGGCGATACCGAGCAATATTTTGTTTGTAGAAATCATCGATCCTAACCCTGCTACTCCTATGGCGATAAGGATCGCATCAATAAGAGCGCAGGTGAGGGCGATGATAAATACTTGGTTGTTGAGTAGGCCTTGCTTGATAACAAAGGCATTCTGCGCGCCAATCGCTACAATTAGCCCGAGGCCTACCCCAAATCCTTGATAAAAGGGAGAAAATTCTTGCATATACTAATTCTTGTTTCAATTTATTGTTAATCCGTCATCCTCGGATCTGCTATGCAAATTCCGGGGTGACGGCGTATCTTACGTCAGACAACAAGGCAAATTGAATTGGTAGAGCTTGATGTTTATTTAATCCCAAATACTTTCGTGATAAATGCAAATTCTTCCGCGATTTCTTTGATATAATCAAATCTAGACGATGCTCCACTGTGGCCTGCTTCCATATTGGTTTTCAGTATCACTAGATTTTCATCTTTTTTCATTTCGCGAAGTTTTGCAACCCATTTCGCGGCTTCCCAATATCCAACTCTTGGGTCGTTTAATCCTGCTGTAGCAAAAATATAAGGATATTCCTTTTCTGTGACATTATCATAAGGAGAATAGGATTTGATATATTCAAAATATTCCTTATCTTGAGGGTTTCCCCATTCACTATATTCGCCAGGAGTGAGTGGCAATGTTGCATCTAGCATTGTGTTCAAAACATCTACGAATGGTACATGCGCTACAATAGCTTTGAATAATTCTGGTTTCATATTCACAGCAGCGCCAACTAATATACCACCAGCGCTTCCGCCCATAGCAACTATGTTACCTTTGCTAGTATATTTTTCGGCAATCAAAGTCTCGGCACAAGCGATGAAATCTTCGACTGTATTTTGCTTCTTGAGTAGTTTGCCATCTAGGTACCATTGATATCCTAGATCATCGCCACCGCGTACATGAGCGATAGCATATACAAATCCCCTGTCTACCAGGGAAAGAACGCTTGATCTGAAGGCTGGTTCCATTCCAATTCCATATGAGCCATATCCATATAAATAAAGTGGATTTGTGCCATCATGTTTGAATAAATCTTTCTTATATACGAGACTTACTGGCACTTGTGTGCCATTATTATCAGCCCATATTCTTTTGACTTCATAATCAGATGGAATATGCCCAGATGGAATTTCTTGTTCCTTCAAGATATGTAGTTTGTTTTTATCGAAGTCATATGTATAAGTGGTGTTAGGGCGAGCAAGGGATGAGTAATCTACTCGTAGGTCATTTTCTATGAAATTAGTAGAGAAACCTCTGGCGGTATATGCTTCATCTGGAAAGCTTAAAACTTGTGCTTTACCATCTTTTAAATGAAGAGTTTTGATTAATGCTAAGCCTTTAACCTTATAATTCAATATCAAGAAATCTTCTGTAATATCAAAACTATCCAAAGCGCGTTCCTTCTCTAGTGGTATATATTCTGCCCAATTATCAAGATCTTTAAGTGGAGAGCGGGTGATTCTGAAATTTGCGCCAACATCATTAGTGAGCATATATAAATAATCGCCGTTATGTTCAACGGAATATTGTATATTCTTTTTTCTTGGTTCTACTAGCTGCGTCTCTATGTCATTAGATTCGAGGGATACTAAGCTTATTTCTGTATCATTATAACCATCCACTCCAATAAATAAATATTTCTTGCTTGCGGATTCATTAATGCTTACATGATATTCAGGATCTTTATCTTCGAATACTTTTTTATCTGCAGAAGTTGCTGTTGCTACTTCGTGATACATAACGGTATCAGTTCTATGGTCGTTATTAAGTGGTGTGTAGAAAAATCCTGGCATCAGTTTGTGCCATACGATGCTGCCATTTGTATTTACAACATTATCAGTTAAATATTCGCCTTTTTCTAAATCTAATACACGTATTGTGTATTTTTCATCTCCAACAAAATCCACTCCATATGCAAGTTTGC
>CANNRM010000135.1 GCA_947508155.1 Rickettsiales bacterium
CATGTGAGATCTTCGTTAGTGGAATCACACACATCTATACCAGGATATTTCAACGTCAAGCCCTTGAATGCAGAACATCCCATTACATCAGAATTAAACAGCTCAGAAAGCACACAATTTTGCCTTGTATCACCAGTTAAGCAATCGTCAAATTTATACCCAGTCAAACATATGTACTCTGCACCAATTTGATATACATTCTTGAAATATTCTATGCCATTCAAATATATAGGCGCCGGATTATTAATTGGATTACCAAGAGGATCATATGGAGCCTGATTACCTACATAATTACCATATACAATAGCACCATTGAAAAGCGAGTGAGGACCAACGAATGGTTTTTTCGCATGAGTTTTATCTGTAGAATAGGCGCTGTAATTATAAGCAGCTAAACTCAGCGTGCCTTCTGTTTTTAATGATCCTTCTGTAAAATCAGACGTGCCAGAATTTATAACAGGCACTTCTACCTTCACTATCATCCTAGGATCAAAAAATGATGAAGTACATGCGGCACCATTACAACTTCTTAATTTTGGTTTTGGCGGAGTAGCTCTAGAATTACACCCAATTGCTACAAAAGATGTACCATTAACTTCATATACGCAGATTTGACTTGATTCCTGTGCACTAGTTCCCGCACCTATCTTCATCTCTTTCCTCGGAATAGCAGCATAATATGTATGAGGATGATTGCTTGGATCTACCAATTTCACCGGAGCGGACCATTTAGGGTCTGCACCATCATCGGCTTGGAAAGTGACTACCAAATCAGCAAACGATCCGAAATTGACGCCCCATACAGACTGGCACCCCTTGGACCCACCATCACAATCCGGTAACAATTGATCATAATATTCTGTTGGATTAGAATTAACAGAATATACAACCCTAAGCCCTTCTTTACAATATGAAGCCGTTGAACCAGCTGCACATAAATTATGCAAATATGTGCTTTCTACACACGGAGTCTCGCCCTGTGGGGCAGGAATTGCAGAACATAATTTTATAGTACCAGTATTACTATTATACCGGTATAATTCCTTAGCACTTAATGTGCCGTTGATATTCACACATTTTCCATCTTGAGTGAGATCTTTAGCGCCGCCATTACTAACACATAGTGGTTTGAAATCTGTAAACCCTACTCGAATCGAGTTATGTACCACGTTATTTCTTTCACCATCTATCACAGGATTGACACATAATCCGTATGGTATCGGAACAGCACAAGCAGGCACAGCATCCGTACACGGATTTGTTTTTGAAGATTGTTGCAACATTGCAGTCCCATTATTAAGCACAGTAGTTGCACATATTGGGTAAGTTGTAGGAATAGAAAGGTTTTTTTGAATAGTAGGACAATATGGTGGAGGAAAAGGGCCCAATGGAACATTAACACAACCAAAACTGGCGGCAACCACCCTATTTAATGTTCCTATAAATTTTAACACTTCCACAGCAACATTAGTAGTAAACCACGAAAGCCCTTTTAGCAAATACTCATACTCCAACAAATAAGGATCACTATATTGTATATAATCAGGTGTTGAATTTATCATCGATGCCATCCCATCCTCAAGACTAGCAAGACCTTCTAAAGCATTTATCATAGCTTTGAATGTAGGATCTATACCAGAAGCATGATGCTCTGGTTGAGTAGTGGGATTATAATCCACAAAATCAGGATCAAAAAGCGAATTCGCTACATCACCCGCAGATCTACCATCTCCCAAATCTTGCAATACTGGTATCATAGCAGCAGAAATAATACCTTGAATACCATAATTAGCAAGCGTATCTAGTAAATCAGGATCCCAATATAAACAAATTTTGGGAGGCTGCAAAGCTGGATCCGGAGTACCTTTAGGGGTGCCATTTGGATTATATCCCCCATTTGAAATAGGGTTGTCATCTACTACAAAACCCTCTATATCCAAGTGCGCATCTACTACATATCCCTCATCCGCAGGCTGCGCCTCCCTGTAATTTGACTCCCCTGGACGCCCAGATGCAGGCTGAGCTGGCAAAGCCATTCTCGCGCAAAGTCTTAGCAAAGGAACTCCATACGGAGAAGGAACTGTATCGCACTCTCCATTACCACGCAAAACCCCACTTGATGTCCAGCATGCAATGTTACATGCCTGATGTCTGTACTTAATAGTAGGTGCAAAATAATTAGAAGCTGCTCCAGCATCTTCAGCGCATATATTAATATATGCCATATTGTACTTTCCTGGAGCATCTTTTCTCAATAAACATCCATGACGTCCATCATCTTTATTATATGGAGGGCAAAAACAATCAGACGAATAACTCCTATTACGAGCCGGAATCGTCTGACCATGAAATATCTTAGGCGTCGATGGCCAAGTATCATCAATATCATCACAGACATTAAACCAATCACACTCATCCGCAGCATGAGCATGGATATTACAAAAAAGTGCCATAAGCACGCATATAATCCTAATAATTGACCGATTAAAGCGTTTCATTATTTACTCTTTTAATGCCTTATATAATACTGGCAAGAATTTCTCTGGTTCATTACCAGTAGTAGTAATTATTTGTTCGTATATTGCTCTAGCTTCTTCATCACAGGATAAGATCCGCATAGCATGAGAAATACTGCTAATACCGAGCTCACCAATAGTAGATTTTTGGCCTGAAGGCTTCATAATAAAGCGCTTTTTATCATTTGCAGATGATAATTTCTGCATCTCATAATCCGTGAGACCAAAGGTATCTTTCAAATTGTACCCCATTTCTTTATGATACATAACTATTTGCAAGTCCAGATTTTCCATCAAAGTTTTCCATAATTTTTCTTGGGAAGTGTTATTAATATACTGATCTGTATCGACAGAACCTATGACTGCAATATTATGAGCTTTTGCTACATCCAACACAAACCCTATATAATTCGCATAATATGGATGATCAAACAAATGTGTCATTTCGTCAATGACCAGAATTTTGGGACTAGTTTTATCCATACACAGACTTCTTAGCGATGCTATAACAAACGCAGAACGCAAATCCTTATTTTCTTCGTTATCCAATTTACCCAAATTTATTCCAACTACACTACCTGGCTTAATCTGAACATTA
>CANNRM010000136.1 GCA_947508155.1 Rickettsiales bacterium
CCAATTAACGTTAGCAAGAGACTTTTAGCTGGTTTTTGTGATTTTAGCAATCAATTTAAAGTTGATTAATATTAAGAGTTTTGTAACTCATGATCTGACCGTGATGGAGTAAATAATTATGAAATTTAGACAAAAAGAATGGAATGCATTGCATCAAGATATTTCTGCTAACAAAATAAATATAATGGATTTAGTATCTGAAATCGGTACAGAGCTCGATTTAACAGATGTTAGCATCTCCCTGCCACAAATGGAAACATTACGCTTGATATTATCAAACGTATCTTCATTGAAGAGCTTGATTTTAAAGCAAGTTTGCGTTGGGGGAACAGAAAAATATGTTAGCGGCCATGGCGATGGCCAAAGTGAAAGTACGAGGGTAACTTTTGATAACACACTCAAAGCCAGGTTGATGGAAGTACTAGAATCTTCTGCAACAAATCTAACCTCTCTTGAAACCTTATCTTTATCTTCTAATGAGCTTGGGCGTATTGAAGCAAAAGCACTTACGCGATTTTTGCCAAAACTACCTTTTCTTAAAGACCTAAATATAGGCTCAAATCTATTTTTTGCATATGTTTCTGATATAGTTAAAAATCTTCCTTCTTCTATTACAAGTTTAGGACTACGCAATAATGATATTAATGATGGCATTATAATAACAATAACGCCAATGCTATCTCAACTTCCTCTTACAACATTGGATCTTGCGGGAAATAATAGCATTTCTTGTGGAGCGGAAAAATGTTTAAACGAGTTCTTGTCAAGTTCATTGATGATGGCTCCACGCAATCTCGAAGATTGCAAGAGATCTTATGGCCCAATAGGTCTATGGCTTCTTGGTGATAACCATAATAGTTTCGTACCAAACAAAGTCAAGCTTTGTGAATTATTTGGCATCTCTTCTACTGCATATAATCCGAAAATTGCTACACTTGGCTCTGTAATATCCTATCTTAGGAGCATGGAAGATGATGAACGTTCAGCGTATCTGGAGAAAGAAATACATCCATTAATAGAAGCAGAAAATTTTGATATTCTGCATGATTTAGACATATCAATCGTAAAAAGCAAAATATCAAATGATGCTATAGCAGAAGCTCAAGAACCTATCGCTGCAGCTGATATCCAAGATGCGCCTACACAAGTTGTAGATGCTAGCAAAATATTTGATGACGCTGACCACGACATAGCATAATCTAATTACATTTGCTAAAAAACTGCGTTAATGCATGACCTCACCCGAACGAATAGCGGAGCGAGGTCATGCAAAATAACTAAAACACTAGTTCTCTTATCAAACAAAGTATAACAAAGGCAAGTTACCATGTCTAGAAATGCGTAGCATTAAATTTTTCCCAAACAGCATAAAATAGAAAAAATATATCTTGATGATATAGTAATTTGTGAGCTAATATTGTGTTCCTTGATTGCGAAATAATTTATCAATAAAAAGAACTATTTATGAACACAACAACCCGCGATACAATCAACTGGTTCGGCACATATACGCTCACCATAAAAGAAACGCTCCGTTTCTTGCGCGTATATCACCAAACTATCATTGCGCCAATTGTTTCAGCCATGATATTCCTTGCCATATTTTATCTATCTATTGGTTCGCACAAACATAACATAAACAATGTTCCATTCCTCGATTTTATGGGATATGGATTAATCATGATGAGCATGATTCAAAATGCGTTCGGCAATAGCTCATCTTCACTCATTATGTCTAAAGTTATAGGTTATATAGTTGATCTTTTAGTTCCACCACTCCGCGGTATGGAAATTGTTATTGCCTATAGTATTGGTAGCGTGATACGCGCCGTTATTGTTGGTGTTGGCGTTGCTTTGGCGATGTTGCCATTCATTGATTTTCACATATATCACCCATTGCTTCTCGTATTTTTTGTGCTAGCTGCTTGTACATTAATGGCTAAATTAGGTATTCTTGCAGGGCTCATTGCAAACAGTTTTGATCAGATGGCCGCTGTGACTAACTACGTGATTGTACCGCTTTCATTTTTATCTGGCACTTTTTATTCAGTAAAAAGCTTACCAGTGATTTTGCAATATATCAATCATGTGAATCCGTTTTTTTATATAATCGATGGTTTTAGATATTGCCTCACCGATGTTGCAGATAGTAATATCACAGCTGGAGTGGTTATATTGATTGCTGGAAACATCTTCATGTTTTACCTCACAACACACCTGATCAATATCGGCTGGAGATTGAAGAGCTAATACCCTATTCCGAAATTAAATTCAGAGAAATCGACTATCACACTTTTAGTGTAAGCCTCAATATATTTCACCCAAATCACACAACTATTAGTATATCAAAAATATTTTCAATAAACTGGGGGTCGTTAACGGAATCTTAAGCTTTTTAGTATACCATTGGTTTATTCGCGCCCTAGGCAACAACTTTTAGGTGATACTTATGAATAATCTAACATATTTTAGAATGCTCTACGAATACGAAAAAGAGCACAATATTCTGGAAATAATAAAAGAATATATTCACGGTAATAGATCTAGCGCAATAGGCAACTTAAGAGCGGGAGATGTATACTTACCATCACCATTTTTACTAGACGAGCTAGAATGGAGCCTGAATATTCATGATTATAAAGTACAAGAAATTATTTATCAATTAAAAATCGTATCCCGAGAATTTTATAAGCCGCTGATTGATTTAAAATATGGCGAATACCCTATATATTTCAATAGCACTAGCTCCCCTCTAGGCAAAAAAATAATTAATTATCTAAAGGAACTAAAGCTACTGCACAATGATCATGCATATTCCATCTTCACATATTTTAACAACTTTAGCTTTGAAACTCCTAAATTTGCATCAAAATATTACAATATATTTAGTAGTATTTATGGACTCTGTATATTCTGGGGCTTATTAACAGGGTTCCATGTGTTTTTATCACTAGAATTATATAATGTAGCGGAAGCTCTATTAGTACCTATCACAATATGCATCACAGCCATAACTGGA